>NZ_JBFUIX010000050.1:0-51427 GCF_056401635.1 Paenibacillus sp. P4_E11
GGATGAGTCCTTCCCAAGGTACTGCCTGGCCGCCGAATGCCCGCTCCGGATATTTATGAGCTTGTTGTATGACAGTATCGAACGGCTGCTTGTTGTACAGCATCACTGCCAAATAGTTGCCGACAAATCGATGGCTTGGATCATTCTTCATAGCCGCTTCGAATTGTTTCTCTGCTTCAGTCGTTCTGCCCTGCTTCATCAGAGCAGTTGCTTGAATGGACTGAACATAGGACGGCACGGGATATTTCATAGCCTGCTCATATTGTGCATACCACTTGTTGAAACTAGCCCAATCTTGCAACTCATAGGCCGAATAAGCCAGATCGAACCAGTACGATTCCGCCGGATGAATCCTCACGATCTCCAATAAGTAGGGTATGGCCGCACTAGGCTTCTCTTTACGGCCCATAACCGCGGCTTCAGCTTGTAGAATTCGAATAATCATACGAAGTGCATGTACATCATTAGGCTTGTTCGCATGTTCGCTGCGGTACTCGTCGAGTGCCTCCCGCACTTGCCCCTTCAGCAAGAGCTCATCTCCAAGAGTCAAGGTGCGTTCTGCTAGAGTGAAAAACGGCAAATTACCGATTGAGTCTTCATTCAGCCGATACCCTCCGCTTTTCGTCAAAAGATTACCGTTCGCTGTATAAGCTTCTACACTCCAGGAAAACCGACTGCCAACAGAAGCAAAGCCAAGAATCGATGCTGGTTCAACCGAAGACAAGTCCCCGGACGATCCGAACGATACACCCATCTTCAAATCGTACAGTTCCTCGATAGGAACTTGAATATGCGTGTCGGTAATATGGGTGCGAAGAAGTCCGCTTAAGGAACCACTTTTCACTGGCATTGAGGCCTGAACCGAATAGTAAGCCGCTCCGGTAACAGGCTGCCACTGAAACTGGATATTCGGTCCCTTCACTTTCTGTTGATTGACAGGTGATATCAGCTCTAGCAAGGGCTGCAGCACAATATCTTGATTCAAGTTCACGGATTCCCTGATGTCAATCCAATCGTAATTGTTAACCGGCCAAATCCAACCGCTGATCTGATCGAATTTCACGCCGATACTCAACTGATAGCTGCCTGAAGCAACACCGTTGAAGCTATATCTCCCTTCAGAGTCGGTAATGGTCTGATACGGATCGGACTCCAATACACTTCGATTCACAGCTTTCTCATCACGAAGGAATACACTAACTCGTGCAAGCGGCTGTCCATCAACCCGCTTAACCACTCCTGAAACGCGGGATGTCATATTATTAATGTCATTAACTTTCGATGGATCTTGATCTATTCGACGCTGGGTAATTTGCTCCCGAACCTTGGCAATCCCTTCCTTCAGGTAGCTGTTATTGGATTCTAATGTAGCTTCAAGCTCCTGAAACACTTGTTCGGCCTTCTGATCCTCGACATGCTCCGCATACAACTTGCCCCGCTCCAGCATTAGTTCGCTCCGCTGAGATCGATAGCGTTCTCCTACCAACCGCCCTTCAGCCATCTCCAACACCTGCACGGCCTGCTCAAGCTGACCCTCGCTGTTATAATAATAGGCCAACTGCTGAGCCGAGCGGGACAAGTAGCCATTAGCTTCAGCTCCTCGAACATACTGCTGCAAATACGGAACTTTCTCCTCCCAGCTAAACGTTTGCCTGGCAGCGGAATAATTCACTTGTGTGAGGCCCGGACTTATGAAGATATCGTAATTTCTTGTTCCAGTCGCCTTGTCAGGACCGGGCTCAATCATGTATGTGCGAATCAGTTCCCATTTCTGCCGCTTGGTAGCCGCATTGTCGATAGCCTCCAGCAAATGAACTTTACCAACGTCTTCACCGGTTACATACTCATGACGGGCCAGCAACAATCCCACTTGAGGGAAAATAACTCGTGTGCATAACGGTATGACTAGACAGATGACGAGGCTGAGAAGGACCACATGTTTAACTTTTATTTTGATTCTCATTGTGCGCTACCGCCTTTTCATAGTCATCCTTCCAGTAAGTGTTGCCCCCCGCTTCGACTAACTGCCCTTTCTGAATACCATCCTCATGCGGATTTTGTTTGGTTGAGTTAACGGCAGAGAGAGTGAGAAGGATTGCAGCTGCAGCTCCAAGCGGGGCAATGGGAACGTCCACAATTTCTTTATTCCAGAACGCTGCGATTCGGGCTTTCCATGTCTTGGGATGCGTGCGATCTAATACGAGTGTCGTTTGTTCAAATTGCAATCCCAGCTCATTCAGTTCTCCCTCCAGCCGATCCTTTATCGATACCTTATCCATGCTCACCTCTCTACGCCTCCTTGTTCTAAAATCACCCTTAACTGGGTCCTCCCACGGGCTAACCTGGCCTTAACTGTATTCTCATTCGTATGAATAAAGTCGGAAATTTCCTGAATGCTCATCTCGTTATAGTAGTAGAGCGTAATCGCTTCCCGGTATATGTAGGTCAGCTTATGAATGGCGTCGCTCAGCCGTTCCTTGCGCCATTCCAGCATGAATTGCTCCTCCGTCTCAGATAACATATGCTTATCGACGAGCGGTTCCATCCTGGCAAAAGGGAATAAGTGCTTCCAGTCCCACCTTCGCTGCTTCATGCGACATCGATTAATGGCAATCCGGGTTAGCCAGCCTTTCAGCTTCTCGGGCTGTTGCAGCTGTCCGATCTTGTCAAAGGCTGTGATAAACGTATCTTGAACCGCTTCCTCTGCAGCCCCGCGATCCTTAAGAAGCAAAAAGGCCGTCCGTAATAAGTAATCGCCATACAGCTCGATTACCGATCGAAGCGCTTCTTCGTCTCCCACTCGTAATCCCTGTACGACATCCAGACTTGCTTCCCCCTCTCTCCACTCTTATACAGATGCCTGTTAACCTCAACAGGTTGCAAGATGAACATAATAAAATCCGCATCTTTCAATGCGGATTGTGGCTTGGCTATTACGCTGTACTAGTTCGCAGTACTCACAAAAATTACCCCCGCTTGACGAGCAACCAATAACAGACGAACGCTCCAATATCGGCCGCGGCAATGACGATGCCCATCGGTAAAGCGGTCAGGCTGCCTCCCAGCCCTACAAGCGGAGCAACCGTAGCGCCGAAGATGAATGGCAGCAGCCCAAGTAAAGCGGCCGCACTACCCGCGGACTTCGCCTGATGCTGCATAGCCAGTGAGAAGCTGGTCGTTGCGACGATCCCTACGCTTGATACGACGAAGAATAGTGGGATCGCTACAGCAACTAGCCCCCCTCCGCTGACTATGGCGATTAACAGGCTAGCTCCGGCTAATGCAGCCAGACTCAAGCCTGTAAGCAGCAGCTTGGACTCTTGAACGCGTCCAGCCAATCGTCCCGTAATCTGAGAGGCCATAATGATACCTGCGCCGTTGATGGCGAAGAACAGAGAGAAACCTTGCGGTGACACACCGAACAGCTCTTGCAGCACGAATGGCGACCCGGAGATATACCCGAACATGGCGGCCATCACCAATCCTTGCGACCAGGCATATCCCATGAATGAACGAGTTGTCAGTAACCTGCGATACGTGGCTAGCGTATCCTTGATCTTCCCTGTAGAGCGTCGTTCGACGGGCAACGTTTCCGGCAAACCGAACAAGACAGCCAAGAACATGATGATCCCAATGACGAACAAGACGACAAATACACCTTGCCAAGGCACGACCTTCATCAGCTGACCGCCGAAGATTGGAGCAAGAATAGGAGCCGCTCCGTTCACCAGCATCAGCAAAGCGAAAAATTTGGTCAACTCCGTACCGGCGTACATATCCCTAACAATCGCCCGGGCGATGACGATCCCGGCAGCGCCTCCCGCTCCTTGAATGAATCTGGCTATGATCAGAACCGTTATGGAGGGAGCAAGCGCGCACATAATGGAGGCGACCATATAGACGATCATAGCCAACAAGAGCGGCTTGCGCCGACCATGAGCATCACTTAATGGCCCAACAATGATTTGGCCTAACGCCAATCCAAGCAAACAGGCAGTCAAGCTAAGCTGAGCCAGCGATGTGGTCGTACTCAGGTCGTTTGTCAAGGCAGGTAGAGCTGGTAAATACATATCGATGGACAGCGGGCCGAACGCACATAAAGAACCAAGTACAGTTGCAATCCATAACCGTCTTAGTCGCAAAGGCGGTTCCAACATAGCTTCCGATTGGTTCATTACGAACGTTCCCTCTCTTCACCTTGTCGCTCATAATAAATAATGCGATTGCCGAATGGGTCCTGGATGCACATTTCCTTCGTATTCCACGGGGTACTCTCAACACCCGGACGGGCATAGCGATATGCCTTGCCCAACAGCTTGGCATGCCACATGTCGATATGCTGCACTTCAATTCGTATCGCCGATCCTGGCGTACTATCTCCATGGTGTTCGGACAGATGTATAACGAGCTGGCCGCCGTCCGAAACCTGAATGTAAAGCGGCGTTCCAGGCTCGAAACGATGCTCCCAGTCGAGCTGCAGCTCCAAGAAGTCGATGTAGAAGTCCTTCGCCTTCTCCTCGTCGAATATTCGCAAAATCGGGATGACCGGGCTCCGTGCTGCATCCGCCGCCTTTTTCTCATTATAGGCTCGCAATAACGTATATCGATTCCGAACGCGGTGAGCTTCAGTCAGACTGCGCAGCAGCAACTCCCGATCAATCCCGATCGCCTCAGGTGCAGCTGGCCCTCCAGCTTGCTCCAGCAAGTCGCGGATACGTTCCAGACTGAGAATGTGATTCAATAATGAAAGTACTTCCTCCGGGTAAGCATGCATGAATTGTGAAGCTGCGAGCGAATGATACAGCTTGGAGATTTCGATGCAAGCAATGCCCACCTTGGCACCGTGCAACTGTTGCTTACGTCCGAGCTTCAAATATTCCATCTCCCAATAATGGGACAAATGATGTTCAGCTCCGGAGGCAGGGTGAGATTGCCCGAACAGCAGCATCGCTAGACCCGACTCGATCAACGCATTCATCAGCAGGCGAATTCCGTTCTCACTGCGGCTGCCGATCTCGGATACATGTTGCACACAGGCTTCCAGCGCATCGCTCGTGATCCGTGCCGCTGCTTGGCAATAAGGTTCACCTGCGGTAAGATGGCCGAATTGCCAATCGAATAACGAGGTCGTCTTCCCCAGCATGTCGGCAAATCCGGCCGCAACCAAGCGCTGAGGTGCTTCCATCAACACATTCAGGTCGGCGAATATCGCAACCGGTGCGATAGCCGGGATGGTCGTCTTCACCCCGCGGATAATAAGCGGTGCCCCAACAGACGTGAACCCGTCAACGGAAGGTGCAGTCGGAATGGAGATGAATGGCTTGCCCATCTTATAGGCAGCGAACCGGACCAGATCATGGATCGTCCCGGATCCTACGGCTACAATCGCATCGATCGACTGATGGGGGACATCCAGCAATAGTTGCACAAGTGAAATCTCATCGGCCACTACATCCCCTTGTGTATCAGGTTTAATTATACTAAGCACGGTTTGGATACCCGCACTTGTGAGGTTATTGATCAACGATTGTCCTGCAGCTTGATACGTATTCGCGTCCGCAACGACAGCTACTTGTTCATAAGCATAGTTCTTGAGATAGTCCGCCACCTGCAACAACGCATCACGATCAACCACGACCTGGTCCAAAGTAATGGCGTTATGCTTCCCACAAGAGCAGGCTGCGGTGGCCGACGTAATTCGGTTCATCATGTCTTCCATTCGTAATCCTCCCTCCTGTCTCTACTTATTTCAATATAAACGTCTCGACGGCGTAGGAGATTCCGTCTTCATGAATCGATTGGGTCACATGTCTGGCCCGTTGCTTCAATTCCTCCGTCGCATTGCCCATGGCGATGCCCACTCCTACGGCTTGGATCATCTCCATGTCGTTCAAGCCGTCACCGAATGCCGCCGCTTCTTCTGGAGCAATTCCCAGATGGTCCAACAGCTGCAGCAGACCAACCGCTTTATTCATTCCCGCCGGATTCAAGTCCAATGCCCATGTCCGCCATCGGTGCTGATAATACGACTCCGTCTCTCCACTGAGATAGGATGACTCATCCTCCTCACCACAAAATAAAATACATTGGTACACATCCGGGAGCGTCACATTATGAAGCTGTGTAATGTCCAATAAATCCGGTTCCATGAAGCCGATTTCCTGCTGGGCTTGAACAAAATAAGGAGCGTCTGCAGGTTGATTCATAAACATCCGCTCTGACCCATACAGAAGAACCGTATGATTCAACTGCTGGGCAGCATTCAACCAACGGCGTATGGTGTCCGTCTCGAATTGTTGGCCGAATACCGTTCTCCCCCGATACCCAATGTGACTGCCATTGCATGTGATCGCCCAATCGATCCCAAGCTCTTCTCGCAGGGAAGCCATCTCATGCTCACTGCGTCCGGTGCACAATACAAGTGTAATTCCTTGCTCTCTAAGCTTATTCAAGGCCGCCTTGGTCGACTCGGGTAAGTAGTCCCGGTCCCGCAACGTACCGTCTACATCAAATGCTGCCAGTCTGATCATCTTGTGCCACCCCATTCATTCGTATACCTTATTATAACAGAGGCCCCTGTCTAGGACAGTTTCATTTTTGGGACACGCTAACAAGCCAAAAAAGAAGCTCGGGCTTGCCCTCGTCGGACCTCCCAAGCTAAGCGGTATGTTACATCTCTTATTAACCCGATATCACATTGCGMTCTGTTAACAGCCCTTTGAGTTGCTCCAGGCTAATGCCGTATTTTCCTGCAATGTCCCGTGCATAGCTAAGTCCTTGTGGCGGACCGGGAATGATCTTGTAGGATCTCTTGTGATACGCCTCAGTTGGATCAGTACCGGGTTCATTCCAATCCGATTCGCGAACAACACCAGAGACTAGGCTGACAATCGTACTATCTCCTGGCGTTTCGTCGTTCATCGACTGGGCACATGCGGCCAGCTCATGCAGATGCGTCGTAATGACCCCACGAACACCAACCATCCGGAACGCAATTACGAGGTCTTTCATTAAGTAGAGACTTTCCCCGGGGCTCGTAGAAGAAAACGTTTCATTCAACAAAATCAGACTATGTCGAGTCACCTTGGTGAACATTTCCCGAATCCCGCCTGACTCTATGCCCAACTTCCCACTCTCCATAAAGGGTAATTCTTCCACGTAAAATTGGGTGTAGATACCATCTGTAACACTGAGCACGGCTTCCGTACACGGAACATACATCCCGATCTGGGCTAACGCTTGAATCTGACCGATGGCTTGCGCATATGTGGTCTTGCCACCAGAATTCGGCCCGGTCAATAAGTACAACCTGCCTTCATCGTCAAATGATATATCGTTCGTTATGATGTTCGACGTCTTATCGTTAAGTCCCGATCCTTGACTTGAGGCCATGCGTATCGCTAGCGCGGGGTTGTACAACCCTTGAATCCGGCAAGTCCGATGTTCCATCGGAAGAAGCTTAGGTCGGCATATGGGCATGCCCGTCTCGCGTAATCGCTTCACATAGCCTACTGCAGCCAAATAAAAGGTGAGCTCGTCCTTCAATGGTCCGAGCCACTCCGTCTTCAGCCGGGTATAATCAGCAAGAAGCTTCTCAAAGGGACGAAGCACGTCCTTCAGCACTCGCTTCAGATCACGGAACATGATCGCCCTCAATCCGTTCAAATCCTTACTGAGCACAGAGTTGTCCTTGATAAAATCCGGGTGCGAATGCATGGTGCTCAAACCCGAAGACCAGTTCATCAAGGATAACATTTTACTAACCATGGAGCTGCCATCCTCGAACCGTTCTTCATTCACAGACAAGAGCGTAGCTTGTACCGGTTCCAATTGACCATTCAGATTGATACCGATCGTCACACTGGACATGCGATCAAGTCCTGGTTTGAGTCTAGAAACTTCTTGCTCCAGCCTAATGAATGAATCGGATTGCATTTCTTCCGACAGCCGCTGCCTCAGCTTCAGCAAACCATCAGAGCGGAGCACGCCCTCAGGAATGCTTGAGAACGCTTCTCGTAAAGCACTCATGCAATTGACATACATTTCAAGCTCACGAAATCTCCATACCACCTTCATCAGATCGTCGGTCTCAGGACTTCGCATTACAGTACTTTCCGTCAATTCGCTGATGTCCGGTATGAGCGCAGAGAAGCAAGTAACCAATTGATCATATGCCAGCAAATCTTCTGTCACATCAAGCCGGTATTCCAAGACRGGAATATCCGTAGACGGTTGGGCGAATAACTCTTTTAATGCATTCTCCTTGGCTCCCTTCACCTTGAGCAGGCGAAGAATACTGAGCATGTCCAATTGTTCCCATTGCGCCTCTGTCAGACGAAAAACTCCAGCTTCCGTCGACGTCAAGGGACTTAGCAAGCTGACCGGGGCGTACTGCATCCTAATCTTCCTCTCTTATATAGTCACACCGCATGTACAGCTGATTGCGGGGATTCCTGTACCGGGAAATCGGGATTATGCTGCATCGTGGTTGGGTTCGCGATCCATACCGCCGTCGCACAGTTCAGATGGACATTTGCTGTAGTAATAATAGGATCAATAATGGGATTGATGGCGATCAACAGGATGATGGCGGCACTAGACGGCAGCCCTAACGGCGCTGCTACCATAGACAGCATCGAGAGCGACACAACTCCAGGCGCTCCAGCTCCTGCAACAGCTGCCAACACGGAACCGACCAAGGCTATTACAATCCCGTCAAATCCAAGTGGAATAAAATAAAGTTGTGATATAAACACAAGCGAGAGCGAGAACACGAGCACCATGCTAAATCGACATAATATAATACCCAATGGGATGACCAGGTTGACAGTCCGTTGCTCCAGGTGGAACTTGTTCAACAGTACCTCTAGAATCGATGGCATCGTAGCGATACTGTTCCGTGTTCCGAATGCGATAATGAGCGTCTGCCGCAAATCCTTCCAAGTCTGCAAGTAAGAGATTCGCAAGCGAATCGAGATCAGTAATGCGCTGATTAACATCATGACGATCGACGCTCCGTATATCACGAGCACGAACTTGCCCATCGCCAGCATCATTTCAACACCTGTACGGGCGATCTGTCCAGCCATAATGCACAACAATCCAACCGGTAATACGTATAACGTCCAGCCGATCGCCTTCTGAAACACTTTGAATATATGCTCCATCACGTCGAACAGCATCTCACTCTTATTGGCCGATGGTACGAATCCAGCAGTTATGCCGAATATCATCGAGAAAAATAAAATTTGCAAGCTGTTCCCTTCCACCATGGCACCGAAAATATTAGAAGGAATCATATTGAGGAAAAACTGCGCGATCCCGATTGTCGAACCTGACCCGCTTCCACTGCCGCTGACTTCCGAGTCCACAAGCACTTGTCCCAGCACAGCACGCGTTTCACTGGACAAGCCTGACCCCGGTTGACCGATCCAGCCAGCTAACAGTCCGAGCGCACTAACACTAGCCAGCATAACGACGAAGAAAACGATCATTCGTTTCAAATATTGGGACGTTCCACTTGTGAGGATGAGTCGCCCCAAGCTAGGAACGATCGCTGTAATCATGATCGGAATGACACACATTTTCAAGAAAGAGAGGTACATATCTCCGATAGGAGCTATTCGTAGAGCCAGGTCCTTGTTCAACAAGCCCAGCAATGCACCGATGACCAGTCCGCCAATTATGGCCCAAGTCGTCTTCATCCACTTCAACTTCAGCACTGAACTTATCCGAAATGTTTTCACGAGGGCCTCCTGAGCTGGTTGTAGTCCTTAAGCAGCTTGTCTATGCTCATATTCACTTTATTCAGCTTCAAATATAGGTTCATCCAGTACAACAACTGCGTGTTCTGCGGTGCCACCGCGATCGCGATCAGGTCTTCCTTCTCCTCCAGAATCGAGATCTTCAGATCGATGGACCGCTCCGGCTTTTCGAATATGTATTTCTTGATTTCATTCTCATCGTATAGCACGGCCAGAAGGTTGCCTTCCGCGACATCTCGCATCATCGTTTCCATGTCAGTATACGTGACCAGCTCTGCATCCGGGAACAGTTGCTTGGCAAAACCAACATAGGATGTTCCCGACATGATTCCGATACGACTATGCAGTTTATTCACGACTTGAATGATATCCTGATTCTCCCGCTTCGTAAGGGCCAGCTGTGTCCGATTAATAATCAACGCTTGCTTCAGTACGATGTATGGCTCTGTAAACCTGACCTTAAGCGCTCTCGGTAACGTCACACTCAACTTGGATACCGCGATGTCGGCCTTCCCCTGCGCTACAATGTTAACGACCTCGTCGAATGACTGGGCGCTGCGATCGAATTCAACGGTAACCCCCAATTGCTTCGCCATGTCTTGAGCCAGCACAACATCACTGCCTACGAGTCTGCCCTGTTCATCCTTATAGAAAAATGGAGGTCGATCTTGCGAGTACATGGCCACGACAAGCTTCCCGCGAGCGATGATCGCTGACAATTCGGAAGCCGCCCCCGCGTCTGGGATTGACGTCGCAGGCTGTGTTAGTGCGGTCACATTACCCCCTGTCACAGCCGAAGAGGCAGCCGATTCGGCTGCCTGAGTGGGAAATAAAGTACGTAATCCTTGGAAACTACTAAAGAAGAATAAAATAATCATAGTCATGACTAATACGGTTACTACTCGACGTTGCCTTTGCAAAAGTACACCTGCTTTTTATCAAGAATAGATGGAAATAACCACATGTAGTGAAACGACCGAACAACGAATCACGTATACTAGCATTATAAGACAAAATAAGTAAAAAAGGTGGATGAAAATGGATTTCACGTTATACGCCATCCTGTCTCTCATCGTACCGATCATCGGATTACTCGGTATTATCGTAGTCAAGATGATTAAGAACAAGCAACTTCCGGATAGCCGGTATACCCCGTTCGACTATATTACCGGTCAATCCAATGTACAGTTTCACGAGGAGAAGGAAGCGAAGCAGGAGGAAGACGATCAAGGTGACGACAAGAACAAGAATCGCAAGAAATTGCGAATTCGATTAACGAACAAGTAAGATTCGACCGGCATTCGCGTCTACAACAACTCGATCCCCATGACGCAGCAATTTCYTCGCATCGGTAACAGCCACTAGAGCGGGGATGCCTTGTTCCCGTGCGTAGATCGCTCCATGTGAAAGAAACCCGCCTGTCTCGGTTACGATGGCTGCAGCCGAAATGATGTTAGATGTAAGAATTGGCGACAAGATGGATGTCACAATAATCGATTCCGCTGTCATCCGGCTATATATCGCACGATCCAACGGATTATCCACGATGAATACGATCCCCTCAGCCACTCCTCCTGATGCGGTCTGGCCTGTTATGATCCGATCCCGCTTCTCAATATCTACCGATCGTTCCAGCTCCCTACCATCTTGCAGAACTTGAGCTGGAATGCAGCATCGAGCTATCCGTAATTCCCTCCTTCTCAGTCGAATCTGGTCATGTACACGAATCGAAATCCCACCTGCAAGCTGATTGATTTCCTCTGCAAATAGATAAAAAATATGGTCACTATGCTCCAGGTAGCCGGACTGTTTCAGTCGCTCCCCCAGCTCCAGCAATAAGAGTCTTACTGACGCTGCTCCCTTGCTCAACAAATAATCATCGTTTTCTGTACGCAGCATCGCCTGTCTGAACTCGATCAAACACGTCATAAACGGGATTCGGTCACACTCTGGTATTTCGGCTTGTAATTGTGCGGCTCGTAATTGCCATTCCTTATTCTGCAGCCGTACATTGACGGTCTCTTCTCTACCCGCTTCCAATCCGGAAATAATTAATGTCATTAAACTTCCTGGATCTTCACGTAATAATGGCAAGCTGACAAGCGCTGGATGCGGGATTTCATAACCGAACTGATCGATGAATTGCCGGAAACGAAGTACCCATGGATGGTGCGGATGCAGCTCGATGTCCTTCGCGATAAGATGGAAATCAACCGTATGTCGGGCGTCGTGGATGAGGGCGTTCAATTGTTCATGCTTACGGGTCGTAATCGTATCCAGTCCTGCGGAGAGCGAGCTGAGCTCGACCTCCACATTCGTCTGCTCACCATTAGCGACTCTGATGTATTCTCGCAACCGCTTCCCGAGATCACGACGTAACTTGAGCCATTCCCGGCTCATATAGGCGGAACAGCAGCTTCGGAAATTGTCGATTCGCTCCTGCAATCGTTGCCATAGAGCCTCAATCGGAATTGCAGTCAAATCCTCCTGTATATATTGGTCGAATACTGGCTCGAATTTATTGTTAATGTGCAACCATTCCTCCCATATTGATAAGGAATCGGAATGACTGGGTGCAGTTAGTGTGAACTTCGGCATGATGTATGGATACGAACCAACAAACTGTGTATCCCAGTGTTCGGAGTGGAATAGGCCGCTTGGGTCCAGCGTCCGATCTAGCGGAGTTGCCGGCTCTGAACACTGATCGAGTAAAAACCATTGTCCAGGCATACGAGCAGAATCATCCGACATTTTTGAGGTGCACTGAAGTGCAGTGATAGGTCGCACCTGTAACCAATAGATCAACTCTCCCTCTATACAAAACTCAAGATCCACTTCATATTGAAGCTCGTTACGAAGCAGTTGCGCTTGATTAAGGAGCAGATCCGTGAATTCCTGTGAGATCGGTTCCGGGGATTCCGAATCCACCCAACCTCCATTCCTGTATGTCCAGGGCGTCACTTGTCCATTAACAAGCTGTTCTCCGCTTCCTTGTACAATCTCTATAACTGGTCCCCTACTCGGTGCTATGGGATTGACAGAGAATATGACACCCGACAAGTCAGCAGGAATGCGCTTCTGTACGATTACACTCATTTCTTCTCCTGTCTCGTCGGAGCCCAACACAGCTGAAACCGCATCTGGAAGTTGATTCGCATGCTGGATCATCATCGTCACATACTTTCCAGCGAGCGAAACCTGTGAACCATCTTCACTAAGCGAGGACGACCGAATCGCCCACCCGCTCGTTGAGGGGAGTCTGTGTGGAAGTTCATCAGCAAGCTTCGAGAGGCTTGTAGCATAACTTCCGGTGTAGGATCGTGAAGTGAACCATGTGCGGGGTAATAGCAATGCTTCCGGTACGTTGCAGCCCAAGTCCACCAGCTGTTTCAAGCGGAAGGCCTTATACCCGACATCAATAGGTGAAACTGTAACTCCCTCATCATGCAATTCGTAGATCATCACAAAAACCCTCCCCTATCATCAATGGCTGTCATTCTCGATCACAACTTGCAAATTCGGATAATCGGCTGCCAGCTCTGACTTTCGCTGCTCGAGTCTGTCTAGGTTGAAGCAGGAATGAAACAATTCCGGGCTTGGGGTGAACGTTACAGACGTTCCACTCTCGCTAGTAGCGCCGACAACCTGCACACTTGTCAGTGGAATTCCGTTGCGATATTGCTGCCTGAATACTTTACCTTCGCGGCGTATTTCTACCGTCAAAGCCTGAGATAGAGCGTTCACAACAGCAATGCTTATGCCTTTCTCGCCCCCCGGTGCCACATAACCACTCCCTTGACTTTGCATATCCGTTAGAATCGTCTGTACGATCGGTTTATCTGTTCGTGGAAGGACTTGAACCGGAATTCCTCGGCCATTATCGGCAACGGTGACACTTCCGTCCAGGTGTAGGAAGAGCCTCAATTCCGAGCCATATCCGGCTCGATGCTCGAGTATGGAGTTTTCCATCACCGCCCAGAGCAGCAGATGAACGTCATGACCTCCTTCAATCTCTTGACCCAAATACCGAGAAGCCTGATTGCGTGCTTGTGTCATATCGATGAAGTCACTCGTATCCAGTACATCGTTAACCGCCGCCAACAACAGCACGAGCGGGAGTGTTCGTCCGTTCGAGATGACATACYGCCCCCCACGCTCCTCCTGGGTCAACAGATCAGCACCGGCCAGAGCTTTTAGATGGTGGTACAACTGCCCGGTCGTCCCCATGTTCAACCGTTCGACAAGTTCGATCCCAGTCAGCGGCTCCTTCATGATTTCCATCAAAATATCCAACCTCATCTCGTGGCCGAGAGCCGCCAGCACCTTAGCTGCCTTCTCGCTGTTCGTCTGTAATACATCCTGAAGCTGTCGTTCTTGCGGCTCCCAGCGGACGCTCCGCTCATTACTAGCTAGTTGTCCGGAGTAATGAACCGAACCTCTAACCTCCTCCACACCAGTCGCGAGTAATGGTGGCTGTGAGTGAAGTGGTAATGGGGAGGATTGTGATACTGTCCGCACGTTCGGCGGATTTGTGCTCAATTGCTCAATGAGTTGCTTTATCTCCGCTACTTGTGCCTGTAGTACGTCGATCTCCATCCCGTAATCTCTAGTCATCAAAAATACCTCCACAGACAAATGTTTTATGTAATTACGTATTACGCTATATCGTAATTATATCATTGCATAAAAAAACAGTCCAGAACATTCGATCATTCTCGGACTGTAGTTGGATGAAGCATCTCCATAAAAGCGGTATGCGATTGGGACATCCATTTCTTTTTGTGATACACAAGCTGAATGTAGAACCTCAGCTCAGGATGAGTGAAAGGAAGAACGGATAATGCTCCTTTCCTGACCTCGTCGGAAACGACAATCTGTGGGAGCAAAGCAATTCCCAAGCCGTACAACACACATTGCTTGATCGCTTCCAGACTGCCCAGCTCGAAGGAAATCCGGAAGTCCACCCCACTATCCTTAAGCAGCTTGACGAACGATGATCGGTATAGACAACTTTCTTCCGCAACGACAAACGACTGTCCCTGCAAATCCGCAACCGTGAGGACTGATAGCTGTTCTAAGGGGTGGCCCGGCTTTGCTACGATTACAAGCGGCTCTTCACGAAGTGTTATACAGTCCAGCAAAGGGTATTGTGCCTTCCGATCCAGCAGAATGCCCATATCGAAGCTGCCATCCCTCACTTGATCCACAAGCCCCGCTTCATTCACAGTGAAGAGCGATAGATGATTGCGCGGAAACTCAGCTTGCCATTGTTGCAAGTACGGGGGTAAGTAAAAAGCTGCCAACGACTCAATTGTACCAATGGATAAGTTCCCGGCTACGTGACTACCAATCGTCTCCTTGGACTCCGCATACAACTCCAACATGGGGAGAACAAG
Source organism: Paenibacillus sp. P4_E11 (assembly GCF_056401635.1). Lineage (NCBI taxonomy): Bacteria > Bacillati > Bacillota > Bacilli > Caryophanales > Paenibacillaceae > Paenibacillus > Paenibacillus sp. P4_E11. The sequence continues at coordinate 15,161 of NZ_JBFUIX010000050.1, forward strand.
CTTCAACAGAGCCTCTCCAGCTGAAGTCAATCGTATGCCGCGACCGAACCGTTCGAATAAAGGCACGCCATACAGTTGCTCCAACTTCTGAATTTGGGTAGTCACACTGGACTGGGCATATCCCAGCTCCTCGGCAGCTTTCGTGAAGCTTCGGCATTTCACAACTTCGCGAAACGTTATGAAGTAATTCAGGTCCATCTCTCTCCGTCCATTCATCAATATTATTGATACTGTATATCAATCATTATAGATAACTCCGATGCAACAATCCATGCTATATTGGGAGCAATTCAACCACAAGGAGTGAACAATAATGTTGATCGCCGAACAATTAAGAGGCATTCACGTGCCTGTCATAACGCCCTTCCAGTCGAACGGAGATCTGGACCTCCCCTCCTACCGGACATACTTGTCCGAATTATTCAAACATCGCATTCACGGGATTGTCATTGGTGGGACAACCGGGGAATCACCCACCATAACTTGGGAAGAAGTTGAGCGGTTATACGTCGAGACGAAACGTGTGATGACTGAGCAACACATCGCGCTTCCCATTACCGTAGGAACAGGCACCAACGATACCGCCTCGACTGTCCGCAAAACAGAGCAAGCCCTTGCATGGGGAGCAGACGCCGTTCTGATCGTCGCTCCATACTACAATCGACCAGCTCCTGCCGGCATTATCGAGCATTATCGTAGAGCCGCAGAGGTCGGAATTCCTGTGATTGCCTACAACATCCCTTACCGAACTGGCGTTGAACTGTCCATCGATACGCTCAGGTCCATTCTCGCCATACCGAATGTGATCGGTCTTAAGGACAGCTCTGGCGGCATCCGCCAGTTGATCGAGCTATCTCGCGCCCAGACTAAGCCCGTGCTGTGCGGGGAGGATCTTTACTTCTATGCCGCACTTTGCGTTGGTGCGCGAGGCGGAATCGTAGCTTCGTCCAGTGTTGCTGCTGAGGAATTTGTCCAAGTATACGAAGCCTATCAAGCTGGCCGGATCGACGAGGCTCGAGCGGCATTCAATCGGTTGCTTCCACTGATTGAGCTGCTCTATCGTGAACCGAATCCTGCTCCGATCAAATGGCTGCTCGAGTATCGAGGTATTATACAATCTGGAACACTTCGCTTGCCTATGACCGAGATCAGTGCAGAGTTGATGAAGTCTCTGCAATGACTGTATATTGTATATCAGGAACTAATAGATTTGATTACGGAGGAAAGATCCGATGAGAATTGCAGTTATTTCTGATATGCATGGCAATGCCACAGCGTTTGAACCAGTCATCGAAGATTTGAAACAACAAAGTCCTGATTGTATCGTATGTTTGGGCGATATAGTGATGCGGGGACCGCAGCCAGTCGAATGTATCGAGATGGTCCGGTCCTTGAATCCATTCGTAACGATTCGCGGCAATTATGATGATAAGTTCCTCAAGCCGGAATGGACCCCGAACAATCATAAGCAAGAGGTGCAGCTTCGTGCGCTCAACTATGACAGGAGCCGGATTTCTATGAAAGACCAGCATTGGTTAACCACCCTGCCTACAGGGTTAAGTTGCGAATTCGAAGGAATACCTACGGAGCTGTATCATGCTTCCCCACACACATTGTACGACATCACATACCCTTGGGCTTCTCTCGAAGAAATCGATCGATTGTACAAGCATGAACATACGAAGCTGGTGCTGTTCGGTCACGTTCACCACGCTTTCGTCCGTACATGCAGAGGGAGACAAGTCGTGAACAGCGGAAGTATCGGCATGCCATTCGATGGAGATAACCGTGCCAGTTATGCAATCGTCGACCTGGATAGGAATCAGATCGCGATCCAATTGCGCCGAGTGGAATACGATTGGGAGAAGGCTATTCGGATTGCACGTGAGCTCGACATGCCGGATCTCGATTCATTCGAATATGCCTTGAGAACGGCCAGCTATCCTTATGATGCCAAGCTGGAGCAATCACTTGTTTAGAACACATACGTCCTAGTCATTGAAGCAACAAAATGCCCCGGCACCCATGTCTTGGATAACTCCACAGACGGGTGACGGGGCTAATAGACTAGAAACAATTTACTGCAGCTTCGATAAAAGGTTAGTCTTGAATTGTTGTAAGGCAATATCCGTATCGACGGTATATCCGCATTCCAACCCGACGAAACCATCGAAACCCGTTTGATTAATGGCATTAAGTATATTCAAATAATTCAACTCGCCTGTCCCTGGCTCATTCCGACCCGGATTATCGGCGATATGGTAATGATTGATCCGACTGATGTAGCCGGTCGCATTCCGAATGACATTGCCTTCCGTCACTTGTTGGTGATAGACGTCGAATACCAGCTTAACGAACGGACTGTCGACTTCATCCACGATGCGCACCGCTTCATCCGACGCCTGCAGGAAATGCCCCGGATGATTCACAAGCCCATTCAGCGGCTCCAGCTCCAGGATAACTTCATCTCGCTCACACAAGACGGCACAGCGCTTGAGCGTCTCGTTCATAGCGCGGATCTGCGTTTCCCGCGAGACGCCAGCGATAGCTTGACCGGTCTGGCTAATGATCGAGCGCGTCCCTAGTATCCGGCACGCTTCGATCGTCGCTTGTAACCCTGAGACATAGTCCTCGCGCTTCGTGTCGTCTACAAGGTTGAATTCCCGGGTGCAGGTTGCGATGATGCCAACCCCTAATCGTTGCTGTGCCTTCACAATCTCATGGAGATCCAAATTCCACCAAGCGTAATACTCCAGACCCTGGAACCCATGCTCCTTGATCTTCTCCAGATGATAAACCGCATCTTGTCCCTTGTAAGCCCCGATACAAAGCGATATGTTCATCGAGCCTGGTTCCCCTCTCTGCGCCTTAGAAAGCCCAGTTGCCGTTCCGGAAGATCGGCTCGCGCTTGCCGTCCTTCGTAATGCCGTCAATGTTCATTTCCGCCGAACCCACCATGAAATCTACATGCACGAGACTTGTGTTCACGCCAGCTGCGGTCAATTGTTCCTTCGTCATATCCGTACCGCCCTGAAGGTTAGTCGGATACGCTTGCCCAAGCGCCAAGTGATTGGAAGCATTCTCATCGAATAGCGTGTTATAGAATATCAGGTTCGAGTCGGAAATGGGTGAATGGAATGGCACCAAGGCTACTTCCCCAAGACGACGTGACCCTTCGTCTGTATCCAGCAAGTGTTGGAGCGTCTCGACTCCTTGCTCCGCCGTCATGTTGATCACCTTGCCGTTCTCGAACGTCAAGCTGAAGTTATTGATGACTGTTCCACCGTAGTTCAGCGGCTTCGTGCTGCGGACTACCCCATTCACACCGTCCTTATGCGGCATCGTGAACACTTCTTCGGTTGGCATATTCGGATTGAAGACGATGCCGTCCTGGGCGTCCTTCGACCCGCCTAACCAAGCATGGTTTTCTGGAAGCTCAATCGATAGATCCGTTCCAGGGGCTGAATACTCCAGCTTGTGATACTGCTTGGCATTCAAATAATCGACCTTCTCCCGCAAGCGGGCATTATGTGCGTACCAAGCTTCCAACGGATCGTCCAGGTTGATACGTGTCGCTTCGAATATAAAGTCCCACAGCTTGGCTTGTGCTTCCTCCAGCGGCAAATCCGGAAATACTTTGGCTGCCCACTGCTCATTCCCAATTGCAATAATCGACCATCTGGCTTTGTAGCTCATCGAATTGCTCCGGTATTTCTGCAAGGCCGAGGCTGCGGTCTTGGTAGCCGTAGCAACGCGCTTCGGATCGATATCTTTCAACAAATCAGGGTTCGGTGAAATTATCGATAAGAAGGCGGCACCGCCGTCACTCATCTCCTCCAAACCTCGTGCTTTCCACATCGGGTATTCGCTGAATGCCTCCTCCGGCGCCTGCTTATACTTGATGGCGGTAATTGCGTCGTCATTCCATTCAATATGTACGTTTTTGGCACCGACCGCATAGGCTTCTTCAGCCACTTTGCGCACCAGTTGTGCGGCTTCAATCGGGGCGTTAACGACCAAAGTTTGGCCTTTCTGTACATTGATTCCGACACGAACGGCGAGTTTGGCATATTTGCTCAAGTTGTGTTCCCAATTGCTCATGTTGTTCCCTCCAATAGTCATCATTTCAGTACATCGAAAATCATAGTCGATTCCACAAACCGTGTAAAGCACATCACAGTACTTCGCTAAAGTATGGTTTCCCATAATCCACCGAATCATAACCGCCTAACATGACCAGGCCGCTTGAACTTGAACCAAGGATAAACGCCTAACGATGTTTTTTTGACGCCGTGCGTTTGCCGAGTCGATAAACAATCAGCGAAGATAATCATTCTGAATCGTGAACAAAAACGAGCCACCGAGAGAAGCATTCAGTGACTCGTCTATGATGGAGGATTGGATTACAGTTTGTTGAATGTATCGGTCAGCACAGGGACAATCTGCGACTTCCGCGACACGACACCCTTCAATGTTACTTTATTGCCATCCAGCTTGGCGTTATATGCTTGCTCCACTGCACTTGCCGAACGCCCCAGCGCCACACCGATCGAATCGTTGTTCAAGATATCCGTTACAACGAACAAGAACAAGTCTAACCCCTTCTCAGCAATGATGCCATTCAGAGCGGCTTCGAGTTCCACTTGGCGGGACAATACATCGTTCGTGTCGATCGCATTCACTTGTGCGATTTCTACTTTGTAGCTGCCCATCTGGAATTCTTTCGCATCCAGCGAGATTAATTGAGCAATCGTCTTGTCGAGCAGATTCGCTCCAGCTTTCAGCATGTCCAAGCCATAGCTCTCCAGGTTAACGCCTGCAATCTCAGCCAGCTCACGAGCTGCAGCAACGTCTTCTGGTGTGCAGGTTGGCGATTTCAACAATAACGTATCCGATACGATTGCCGACACCATCAAGCCCGCGATCGCTTTCTCGATAGCCACATTGTTTTCCTTGAACAACTTGTTCAGAATCGTCGCCGTGCAACCTACCGGTTCAGCCCGATAATACAGTGGATGGCTCGTTTCGAAGTTAGCGATTCGATGGTGGTCAATTACTTCCGTCACCCGCACCTGATCGATGTCGCTCACGCTTTGTTGGCGCTCATTGTGATCCACGAGAATAACGCTCTTCACTTCACCTGCAACGCTCTCAACCAAGCGAGGTTGCTGTACTTGAAACGTATCCAGCACGAATTGCGTTTCACCGCTGATCGTTCCGAGCCGAACCGGCTCTACGTTGAAGCCAAGCTTAGTTTTCAAGTCAGCATACGCGATCGCGGAGCAAATCGTATCTGTATCCGGATTTTTGTGACCAAATATTAGTACCTTTTCCATTCCCATTCTCCTTCATGAATCATTTTCTATAGTTGATCTTCCAATCTCGATTATATCGCGAATATCTGCTTATTCCAATCCCTTTACATAGAATTTTACTCAACTGCGGACGGTTCCCCACCTCGATACCATTCTGCTTGCGCCCGGAACATTGCCGCATAGTCACTGTCTGCCGCGAGCAACTGATCGTGATTGCCGTCCTCCACGATTCGGCCATCGCGCAGCACGACGATCCGGTCTGCATAACGCGCCCAGCCGAGCCGATGCGAGACGAACAGCGCCGTCCGCCCTTCCGCCATGGCGCGGAACGAGCGGTACAGCTCGGTCTCGTGCTGCGGATCGAGCGCGGACGTCGGCTCGTCGAGCACGAGCAAGCGCGCGTCACGCAGCGCAGCCCGGGCAATGGCGAGCCGCTGCCACTGGCCGCCGCTCAGCTCGCGGCCGCCAGCGGCCAGCAGCCCGAGCCGGGCGTCGAGCCCGCCCGGCAGCTGCTGCGCAAGCGCGGCGGCGCCGCTCGCCTGCAGGACGCGGTGCACCGCCGCGTCCGTCACGGCTGCGTCCGGCAAGCCGAGAGCGACATTGTCACGCAATGTCGTCTCGTACCGGACGAAATCTTGGAATGCGGCGGACATGACCCGCCGATGCAGCTTGGGATCGAGCGCCTTATAGTCGGCGCCGTCCCATGTAAGGGTGCCTTCTGTCGGCGTATACAAGCCTAGAAGCAGCTTGACCAGGGTGGACTTCCCCGCTCCGTTCTCCCCAACAAGCGCGACAGTCTCACCCGGTCGCAACACCAGATTAAGATCGTGCAACACCGAGCCGTTACCGCCTGAATAGCCATAAGAAACATGATCCAATTCGATACGTCCAATCGTACCCGGTTCCTTCGAGGCTTGGGACTGATCCATGCTGATTCCCGTGCTTTTCTCTGCCTTGGGCTTTGCACAGTCTTTGTCCGCCTCCAGCGGCTCATTCAGAAACTCCGTCAAATCCAACAGTTGGGAGCTCTGAATATATATTTTCCCGATCGGAAAAGCCATTCGGGCCGATATGCCATATGCTTGTCGGATCGCCTGAAAGACGATGACCAGCGTCCCCGGTGTCACGCTTCCAGTCTGCATATGATAAAGCATCCACACCACCGCACCGGATAGTCCGGCAATTTGCACCAAGGAGACGATCATGCCCCGTCGAATTTCCCTGCGATTCGCATTGGAGCGTAGCGTCAGCGACTGACGCATCTCCTCTGTCCATCTCCGGATCAAATATCCGATCGAGCCAGAAATACGCATATCCCGGATCGTCTCCGACCTCGTAATCGTTTCCTTCAAATAGTCGGATTGGCGTCCGGACCGGGTCAAGTCTCGATTCAACCGGCGCTTGACGAAGTCAGACTCCACACGAATAAGTAAGGACACGATAAAAACTAGGACAAGCATACACCCGATTAACGGATGGGCAAGCATGGCTACGGCAATAGTCCCCAACACTTCGAATAGCATCCGGATGATGGTAATGACGTTGTGCAGTACCTCAAGCAGATGAGTCTCCGCCGTAGATTGCGCTCGCTGCAAGCGGTCATAATAGACAGCCTGATCCATCCGTTCAAGCGGAACATCCAGCGCCCGTCTCCGTACTTCTCGTTGAACGAGCATGGATGCGTTATGTTGTACGCGCATATTGATCATATTCTGGATAGCTTCCATTACCTTGGCGACGACGGCGATGCCGGCAATCCACAGTAAGGGGAGCAGCGCCTGGCTGAAACGCGCCACCCACCCCATTCCCGCCAATGATCCGGCGGTTATGAACAAATCGACAAGCTCTCTCTGAGCCGCATACGACAGAACGAGCAGCAAGCCTAACAACAAGGGGATGCCGATCCAAACTATGGTTGCAAGCGGCATGGAGCGCCCTATCCGCAATAACAGGTAGACGATGCCCTTCATGTATTCATTCACCCCTTCTCACACGTACCAAGCGGATTGCAGCTGGAACATTCGGAAGTACTCGCCTTGCTGTTCCATTAAATCGTTATGTGTCCCTTGCTCGATCAATTCGCCATCCTTTAGCACGAAGATGAGATCAGCGAGCCTGGCCGCCCCGAGTCGATGGGTGACGAGCATGGCGGAACGTCGTTCCGTTACACGCAAAAACAGCTCGAATGCCTCCTTCTCGGCTTGCGGATCAAGCGCTGCAGTCGGTTCGTCGAAGAACACGAAAGCCGCTTCCCTTACCAACGCCCTAGCTGTGACGATCTTCTGCCATTCTCCGCCAGATGGTTCGATGCCTCCGAATGAAGCTCCGAGTTGAATGTCCAAGTCCCGGAATGAATGACCAGCATCTGTGGATTGCAAGGCACGATGCAGGGCATGATCATGCCGAATCGCCTCCAGCTTGCCAAGAGCTATATTCTCCCGTAGCGTCATGTACAGCTTCGTGAAATCCTGAAAAACCGCAGATACTCGATTGCCCGATGAAGCAGCCTTTTCGATTCGACTGCCTTTATCATCACGCCATACGACTTCTCCTTCATCAGGTGTATACAGTCCCGACAGCAACTTGACCAACGTGGACTTCCCCGACCCGTTCTCCCCTACAACAGCTGCACGGCAGCCAATCGGAATAGCGAGGCTTACATCGTGTATCGCATCACTAGTCGCATTCGCATAACGATACGTTAATCGATTAGCTTGTAGCCACAATCCAGCAGGAAAATGACTGCTTGAAGCATCTTCCTCTTCCTCAGCGCTGCCATCTCTGACCAGACAGTCGGCATCTTCTGCTTCCTCCAATGCCATATATTCGCGGTAATCCCCCCACCTTATCACATGACTTCGCAAGGCTACACCTTGTTGCATCATAGAGTCGAGGAGCGACAATACCTTGTTCAAGGCCAGGAACAGCAAGGTGAATTCCCCAACAGATAACTCGACCGAACCGGGCATCAATACGAGCAAGGCCAAGATGATTGCGCTCATAAGCGCCAACCCAAGCTGAGGCATCAGTCGCCTAAGTTCAGCTGCTCGGAACGCTGTTCGTGTCTCTTTCGTCTGCGCTTCCAGCAGGGAAGTCCATCGTTGCATAAGCACATCACCTAACCCGAACAATCGAACTTCCTTGGATGATTCCCTTCCTGTCATTAACCCAGCATAATGGCGAACCATCCGACGGCTCGAGGCTTGTTCTCTTGTCACACGTTCCATGCCAACAACCGAATTACCGGAAACGATCAGCAGCAGAGGGGTTGCGATGCACATGACGAGTGCTGGGAGCCACTGTCCATACACCCATACAACCGCAAGCAGCAATACAACCTGTAGAGAAACTTGGAATAGATGGAGGCTTGTGTTGTACAGCTCATAAAGGGATATGTGTGAGCTCCGTTCTCGCAGGTCCTTGTATCGCGGTGCTTCCACAGTAGTCAGCGGCAACCTAGCGGTCTTGCTTAATAGAAGCCGTTGTCCTTCCAATGCTCCCAGCTCATTCAGCCTAGTCATCGCCATTGGCATCGGAACACCAAGTACGATGTTATTCACCAACATGAGACTAGCTAACCAACCAACGGTGATCATAATAGGCAGGATCGATTCCGGGGCTGTCCAAGCTTGGATCCGATCGATCAGCTCCTGAATGAGCCATAATTCAATCGGCATGATTGGAACGCTTAGGAGCAGGGTTATCGCCAATACGAGGACCGGCCTCCGTTCCACCCGATACAAGGTAACTGCTGCATCCCAGAAGCTTTTGACATATAAAAGAATAGCACCTCATCCTCCGATCCTTTCTTGCAAGAGCACTAGTATATACGATGAACACCGGAACTGCCATGGATCAATTCGATATAATGAAAGTTTATTGGACTCCATAAAAAAGAACCGGATCCTAAGATCCAGCTCTCTCTTAACCTCATTGCTATTATTTGAAAGCATTCAATTTCTTGTCAGCTGGCAATACAGCATTGATCTGATCTACATAGCCTTGGAAAATCTTCGTGCCGCTGAACTTGCTCATCAGCTCTTCACGATACTTCGGCCAGTTAGCACCGCTCTTGTCATCCAGGAGGGCAACGATTTGCAAACGACCCATTTCTTTACGGAAGTCAGCGATATTCATTCCTTGTGGAGGTGCAAGAGTTACAGGCTCACCAGCATGCTTAGGAATAGCTTCTACAAACTTGAGGACAGCGCGGTCGCGATCTGTCATTCTAGGATCGATAATCTCAAGCTTGAGAACGGACGGCTCATCCAAGTTGGTGAAGAATTTGTAAACGTTCAGCCAGTCACCATTCTTCGTGATGTCAGCATCGAATGCAGCTGGATCGATTGTAACTTTGCTGCCTTCTTTTTTGTAGTGCTTGCCTTCTTGACCGTAGTGCGTCATCAGGTAGCCTTCTTCGCCAGCCAACCAGTCGAGAATTTCAACGGAACGTTTGATCTTCTCAGGTGATTTGTCAGCTACAGACTTAGCGAACAAGAATGGAGCAGCTCCACCTGCAGTACCTTGCTTCCAGCCGTATGGTTGGTTAGCGAACGGGAAGATTGGCTGCCAGTCGGCTTTTGGGTCGATCAGCTTGGTTTTGGATTGAACACTTGAAGGGACGGATTCCAATCCAACTTCTTTGGTAGTCCCCCAGATCACGCCGATTTTACCTTGTGCGGCTTTGTCGTAGTGTTGTGGCGCTTTGTTGACGAACCAGTCCGGATCAACAACGCCGTCTTTGATCATATCTGCGATGCCTTGGATGACGTTTTGCACCTTAGGATCGGTTTGTACTTCGACAAAGTCTTTGCCAGTTAACATGAAGTCAGCTACAAGTCCATTGTTGATCCATTGTGGGAAGTCAAGCGGAATCTTGCCACCTGCAGCGGCAGCTGAGAAGCCGTAAGTGTCTTTCTTGCCATTGCCATCTGGATCGTTATTCGTAAAGGCCTTCATCACGTTCATCAACTCATCGTAAGTTTTCGGCGGAGTCAGGTTCAACTTATCCAACCAATCTTTACGAACATAGAATGAGCCGTAAGTCGTTTTTTGGAAAGGGATTGGTGAACGAGCGTGCTTGATCCCTTGCAGTTGGTAGTTATTCAGAACGTCTTGACTGATCCATTTGAAGTAGTTCGGCATAGTCGTTGGAGTTACGAACGTGCTCTGATCCGCCAACAGACCATCTACGGCATACTTCTGGCTCGCTGCACCATTCGCGAGGAACATGTCTGGAATGTCGCCGCTTGTCAACTTGACGTTCAGCTTCGTGTCATAGTCCGTGCCAAGAGGCAAAAATTCGATCTTCAGATCCACATTGAATTTCTCATCGATCTTTTTCTTCATGAAATCTTTGTCTGCTGCCGGGAGAACTGCGTTCGCAGGAGCTATAACAAACCATTTCAGAGTCAACTTTTCTTTCTTCTCAGGTGTTGCTGCAGTTGATCCCGTTGGTGATCCGGATGGCGAAGTGCTTGGTTTGGCTTCTTCTTTAGTGGAACATGCGGCTAGCACTACGCTCGCTACCAATACCGAACTGATGACTTTAAGCGCTTTCATTGAGATCCTCCCTTTTTTTGAAAACCATTATTAATAATATTATTACGGACAATACTCCGAACTTTAGTATGCCACCCCCTAATCGTAATCTGATTAAGCAATCACATGTAACGACTTCAGATTGACTTCGCCAAGCAAAGGCTCCTTGTTCAAATACCTGCGAATCTCATCTACGGAATATTGCGCTAACCGATGCTTCCCATTGTTGACCGCACCCGCAATATGTGGAATCAGAATGACATTGTCCAGCTTGCGGAATGGATGGTCTGCTACCGGTGGTTCCGGATCAGTAACATCGATACAAGCGGTGAAACGACCTTTGGCTAATTCAATTGCCAGTTCCTCTTCGTTAATCAGACTTCCGCGCGCCGTGTTGATCAGGATGGCGTCATCCTTCATTAGTGAGAATGCTTGGGCATTGAACATATGATGGGTTTGCGGAATCGATGGAGCGTGAATGGAGATAACGTCTGATTCTACAAGCAACTGCTCCAATTCCACCTTCACAGCGCCTAATTCCCTAGCTTCCTCTGCACTAATGATCGGATCGTACAGCAGCACCTCAACATCGAAGCCTTGCAGCAAACGAATGTAATGGCGGCCTGCTCGGCCAGCGCTGACAACACCAATCTTCAGTTCATACATTTCACGGATTTGCGCTTTGTCTTCTTCCCATCCCCCATTGCGGGTATTATAGGAAAGTGGCCACATCCGCTTCACTGCGGCAATCGTTAATCCTAACGCGGTCTCAGCTACACCAACACCCAATGGATCATTTGCGCTGCTGACTCGAATCCCACGATCGATTAACTCCTGGGAGACAACTCCTTTAACGGTACCTGCTGCGTGCATGACCAGCTTCAGATCGGGTGTGTGCTTCAGCACCTCTTCGTCGATGGAAGGACAACCCCATGATGTAATGGCAATTTCCACACCTTGTAGAAGTTCAATCACTCGTTCTTTCGAAGGATAGACGGCATCTGTGTTCACGACGACAGTTCCCAGATTTCGAAGCTGCTCCATATGTTTGGCCTGAAATATGTGAGAAGCTACGTTGTTGTCGGCAAGTAGAGCAATTCGGGTCATCTGACTACACATTCCTTTCTATTGACTCATATCTAACTCTCTTTGACTTCATAATACCGATGTAAGGGTTTACTTGTCAACATTAATTTAAAAATCGTCGATTCTCTAACTCACATCTGACTCGGTAATGAGTCACGATGTTCTGACAGTTTTCGAAAAAACAAGGGATTCCTGATGAAAGAGCTCTATCGCTCTTCGCAGGAATCCCGATTTATACCGAGCTCATCCCTATCACTTGCTTCTCCGTCTGATCCTCCGCCCATTGTTGCAGCTTGTCGATTAGCACTTCCTCGGTGTACAGCCCTGACCAGTAATACTTGATTTCTTTCAGAAAGCTCTGGAACTGTCGTTCCGGGATGTTCAACTCATCTAATCGGCTGAAAGTCGGAACAATCTCTCGATGCATCAGAAATCGGGAAGGCCGGAACATCGTTTCTTTGCCACTCCATTCTGCCGCCGATTTCAAGGCTGGAATGCTAAGGGTGCGTGTGCGCACCATATGCTGGGAGCCGTGAGACAGAAGGAAATCGATGAACGTCTTGGAAGCTTCCTTCTGCTTCGATCCAGCCATTACTCCGAGTCCAATCGTCACTAACAACGTTTTGGGATGGTTAGAATAGGGAAGCGGTGCAATGTCATACTCGAAGGGCGCCTTCTTCAGTTCGTTCATCCTGAAGTAAGTCGTCATAATAATCGATGCTCGACCATGCAGGAATAGCTCCTCCGCGTCCTCTTCCCGATCAAATATGGGAACCATGCTTTGCTGCCTCAATAAGTTGCGGCATATCTCGATTGCTTCCATCCATGGACTGTCCTTGATCTCAATCGGCGAAGCACCCGGCAACGGAAACTTCATCCCACTCTGCAATAAAAACACTGGCCATCGGTTCAGTGATTGCAAATACGTGTAGAATCCGATCCGTTCGTTCGGTATCGTAAGCTTATCAGCCGCCCGCATCAGATCGTCCCAGCTCCAGCTACTGTCCGGCTCTAGCAAATTCTGCTCGATAAAATGCGTCTTGTTGTAGCATAATATGACTGGCGAGAACACGAAGGGTTGAACTTTGAGCTCTCCCTCATGCATGAATCCCTTGTGCAAATAAGGATATACGTCTGGGCTCGGCTGCTGGGTTTCCAGCAAATCGACGCAGTCATCCGCCAGTATTTGCATAAACCCGTTGTAGTTGACGATGAACACATCCATGAGATCCGCATTCAGGAATTGGGTGAAATCGTCATAATGTCCCGACATTAGCGGCACAGGCTGAATCCGGATATGTGGATGCTGCTTATGGAACATGGAGATTAAATGGGAAATGTCTGCTTCGTTCACGAGCTCGTCGTGGTAGGCAAACCGGACTCGTATCGCTTTATCATCCGGCAAGCTTGCCACTCGCGAGCCCACCTTCGGGATCTTCTCGATCAGTCCTTCCGACTGTAGCATTCCTAGTGCTTCTCTTACGGATTTGTTGCTGATCCGGAACTGCTTGCCAAGCGCCCTCTCCGAGGCGAGGAATTCTCCGACTGGCCGTTTCCCGGATATGATCTCATCGCGCAGCACACTGACCATCTCGTCCATGCGATCGTGAAACGTACTGCGACTAGGCCTATCTGCCATACGCACTCCAACCTTTACTTGTAGTTTCGTACACGTCGATATTATTGTAAATCAGCTTACACCAAAATCGGTTCTTCGACAAGAGAGTTACTTATGAGTTAGTGCGATGATGTACATTATGAAACAAGCTCCCGGCTATTTGTCCGGGAGCTTGTTGGTGGTTAGGGTTAGTGCGATTAGCGCGGAAAACCCGCGGTACAACTGGTTTGGGGCGGCTTTTTGGGGCGATTAACGCGGTATTTCCGCGTTACAGGGCCAGGTGCGCCTCTTCGACGGCTTGTAAGGCCGATTTTCGGCCTTGCACGGCCCGGGTGCACCGCTTCAGCAGCTGTAAGGCCGATTTTCAGCCTTGCATGGCCCGGGTGCACCGCTTCAGCGGCTGTAAGGCCGATTTTCGGCCTTGCACGGCCCGGGTGCACCGCTTCAGCGGCTGTAATGCCGATTTTCGACCTTGCGTGTTTTGTGGGGATGACTTAGGGTCCTTTTTCACTTGTCTATCAACTGTTAATCGACAGCCTCGTTTTCTGCCATGCACAGCCAGAATGTTCAGATGTAAATTGCTTCACCAGTAACCAGTTATTCACCCATTCCATTATGCAGCACCCTCGGCCACTTAACTAAGGACGAGGACGTACCCGGTTCGTCGGCACGGCGCTATATGGATCATCTGGCCAATAATGCTTCGGGTATCGGCCCTTCAAATCTTTCTTAACCTCAAAATACGCATCTCGCCAAAAGCTAGCCAAGTCACGGGTCACTTGCACTGGACGACTTGCCGGCGACAACAGATGTAAGGTTAGCGGTACACGCCCCCATCCAAGACGAGGCGTATCCGCCAAGCCGAACATCTCCTGTAATCGTACCGCGACAGATGGAGCTTGCGTATCGCTGTAGTCGATTGGTATCCGCGAGCCACTCGGAACTACGAAATGAGTCGGTGCCTGTTGATCCAGCTCCTGGCGGTCGTTCCAGGACAATGTATCCTGAATGATGCCAGTCAAGTTCAGACGTTGCAAGTCAGCCCGACTTCTCATGTTATACACATGCGAACCGAGCCAATCTTCAAGAGTGGCCGTTAATGCTTCCTCACTGAAATCCGTCCATTGCGTATTCAGACGATGCAGGAAAAGCAGCCGTTCCTGTATCTGCTTGGCGGACTTCGTCCAAGGCAGAATATGTAGTCCTTCTATCTCGATCCCTCGTAGCAGGGTCGACATGCATGCGACCGGATCGGGATTCGGATTCGGAATGTCTTTCAAGATTAACGCGCCCAAGCGGTGGCGCTTGCGAGCTTTCACGGACTGGGACTCCCTATCCCAGTCGACGGTCTCTTCGACCTCGATCTGATCGCCAAAATGGCGCTCGAGGTCGCTGTAGTCCAGTGATGCCGCCAGATCGATGCGGCAGTCCACTCCTTGATCGTCCAACTCGACAGCGACGATAAAGTCCGATTGCGCAAGTAGCTGGACGTGACGGAAAGCCGCCCCTCTGCCATTGCGCAGCAAGTAACGGCCATCCGGCCGTCGCTGGGCAATGCGGTCCGGATATGCGAAGGCCAGCAGCAGGCCGCAATTCTCGATGTCACCCGCGGCAGCGCCTGTCGCACCAGTGGCGCGCGCCAAGCGGGCGGCTTCCTCGGCGATGCGCCGCCACGCCTGCGCCTCCGCGGCCGCCGCGCTGCTGCCGCCGCTACTCGCGCCTGCGAGCGCCGCTCGGCGCAGCGCCTCGACGCGCAGGCGCACGTCCGCGGCGGCGAACGCGGCGGCACCGCCAGCGGCGCGCAGCGGGTCGCGCTCGCCTAGCAGCGCGGCGAGCTCGCACGCGAGCTGCCCATGGCCGAGCGAAGCGGCCATGAGCAGCATGTGTGCGAGGCGCGGCTGCAGCCCGAGCGACGCCATGCGCCGGCCGTGCGGCGTTGTCGCCCCGGCCGCGTCGAGCGCGCCGAGCTGAGCGAGCAGCTCGCGCGCCTGGCGGTACGCCGGTGCTGGCGGCGAATCGAGCCAGCGCAGCTCGGCGGGATCCGCCGCTCCCCACGCCGCTAGCTCCAACGCGAGCGACGACAGGTCGGCGACGCAAATCTCAGGAACGCCTCGAAGGGGAAGTTGGCGCTCTTCCGCTTCCGACCATAGTCGGTAGCAAACGCCTGGGGCTACTCGCCCCGCTCTCCCGCGTCTCTGTTCGGCCGAATCCATCGCGACCGGCACGGTCTCCAGATGCGTCAAGCCCGTCCGCGGCGAGAACATCGGCACGCGACTGAGGCCGCAATCGATTACCGTTCGCACCCCTTCAACTGTGATACTTGTCTCCGCTATCGATGTTGCAAGTACGATCTTCCGCGTCCCTGCTGGACTGCTTGCAATCGCCCGATCTTGCGCTTCCTGTGACAAGCTGCCGTGAAGCGTTGCAACACTTACAGCCGGATCAAGACGAAGCCAGGCCAGCTTCGTTTCCAATCGCCGTATTTCCCCAATACCAGGCAGAAACACCAGTATGTCGCCCTGTTCCCGCTCCAAGGCCGTCACAATCGTTGTAGTCGCCATCGCAATCAAGCCAGCATCATCACGCGGTCCCGATCGATAGCGTGTTTCCACTGGGTAAGCCCGACCAACACTTACTACTACCGGGGCATCCTCCATAAGCTCCGAGATGCGAGAAGTATCAAGTGTGGCTGACATGACTAATAAACGCAAGTCCGGTCTTAGCAAGCTCTGCGCCTGCAGGCATAAAGCTAAACCAAGATCAGCGTGAAGACTGCGCTCATGGAATTCATCGAATATTACGATCCCGACGTCCTCCAGAGCTGGATCGTCCTGCAGCATACGGGTTAATATCCCTTCCGTAATCACTTCGATGCGAGTGGCACCACTGACCCGAGAATCGTGTCGCATCCGGTAACCAACAGTCTGCCCAGCCTGTTCACCAAGCGATGCAGCCATGTATCGAGCGGCTGATCGTGTGGCGATACGTCGCGGCTCCAGCATGAGAATTCGCTTGCCACTTGCCCAAGGCGCATTCAGTAGAGCTAATGGGACGCGAGTCGTCTTACCAGCGCCAGGAGGCGCTGCAAGCACCGCATTCATGCGGAACTCCAGCGCCTCTCGTAATTCATCTAGAACTTGTTCAATCGGTAAAGGAATCGGTTGCATGAGTAGCCTCGAACACTCGTTATGTACTTCAATCCCTACAATGTATCACTCTCGGGAAGAAGGAGTCAACCGCGGCCCACTTAGCTATTCATGAAAACAATGATAATTTCTGCTTAGCTTGCCCGTAATCCATGGAAATAGTCAAAATTAAATTGATGCCTGGGTTGTGCCGCAATCTCGTCTTCAATAACGAATGAACCAATGGTTTCTCATACTTCAGAATCGTAATTACCTCTGCCAACGGTCCCCCTGTGCGCTGTACCTCGTAAATCAGATCCACACATTTTTCAACTTCGCTATGTTGATCTCTGATTTTACTCAGCATCGTGATAATCTGATTCGCAGTCATATTACTCATCCACCTCGTACCGAAATATTTCATTCTACAGTAGGTCCAATGTCCTTTACTTGATTATAACACTCCGACCATTATAGTGACTATATACCTAATAGTATATATTTTCGAAATGACATATGTCATGACAGATGTCACAAAAATATTACTAACCTCATGTTATAGGACAAACGACTTATGAATATAGTTGCATGCAAATAAAAATTAATCTGTTTTTGTCACCAAGATCCCCTACAAACTGAAACGGCCGTCCTCCAAGCGGAAGCGGCCCGTCCATATTCCTAACAACAAGTCTACGGGACGAGCGGAATACTTGCGATATGCAATGTCGGATTCTGTTTCAAGCAACCCGATGCTATATAGCGAGCGTAGCTCCCCCCGTCAGTCTTTTCTATCTTCTTCTCCACTGAGGTGCACTCTGATTTCCTCAAGCCTTTACCGGTTCCGCCGTAGGCATCCTCGCTATTGTCATATCCGTATGTGAGCTTCTTGCCATCCCAGATTGCATAGGTGAAGATTGGATCCCCTTCAATAGTCATGGATGTGACCTTGAGTTGATCTGGTGTCCCATTCCGCACATGAGCTAGAAACTGCTCCAGCTTCTCCACGTTGTAAGATCGGTCTAGCTTGAAGACAACTTCGTCCTTGTATAACTTCTCAATCGACTTTTCAATAGCCGCATTATGAACAGTTTTGGCCCGAGCACGATCTCCACTTACATGATGTTCGTACAAGATCAGAATATTATTAACGTCATAAAATATCGGCATACGCAGATCGATCAACTTCGTCTGTGTGCTAAAATCCCAACGCGCAAGCCGGGTTCCTCTTCCTGCATTCTGCATCTGATCTGCTACTTCTTGAGCACTCAATAAGGTGTCCCTCTTGTAATCTTTCATCGACCGTATCCCGGAATTATTGCTTAGTGTCCCATCCCCGCACCCGGTAAGTAACAGCATCCTACACAAACGATAGTTATCAACCATACTTTCGATAAGAGCATGCTGTTACTCCCCTCTCCGATGGTTCAATGGGCCTAATCTTGATCGAACGTACAGCCAATAGCCGAATAGGACTACTGCTATACCGGCACCGACGATCCATGCCCAGAACCATGTTTCACCAGCCGTTGGTGAATCAGACGGAGCGGCTCCCACACCAAGTTGCTTCAAATCGTCGTCCCTCATACGAACAAGTCCAGTCCGAGAGCAGATGCTTGTGTATAAATCACGCTCATCATTCAAATACGCATAGACTAAATAGTCCTCACCTTCAACAAAATCAAACCCACATGTGCTCCAGTCACTGCTAATAGTAACTACCGATGAGAAAACGCCTTTCCAGGATTGCTGCACTTCGAAGATTGCATCTGTACGAGCTTGTTTGCGCAGCAGGCTTCGAATGATGCCTCCCTTCTGCTCTATATCGATAACCTTGCCTTTGAATACAGCTTGTGATCTAGCTGCAGCCTCATGAGCGTCCTTCTGCACCGCACAAGAGCATGCCGCTGCCTGGGAGGGCATCTGAAAGGATACGAACCACCCTGTGAAGCATGCGATAATAAGCAACCGAGCCAACCTTTGTTTATACATCCCGACTCCGCCTTTGCCCAGACTGGTACTTGACGTTCACTGTCTACATATAGACGTGAGTCGGGTTTATATTGTTCCAGATTTAGCGGAAGCTTTCCTTAATTTGCTTAATTAGGGTTGCGGCGACCACATCCGGATGTTCCAGCTTGCCGGTCTCCTTCGCTTCCTTGAAGTAGCCGGTTATTGGCAGGTCCGACACACTCGTATTTCGCGCCATCTCCTGCATGCCCGTGTCGAACATACCTGGGTCGAAAGAAAGGATGGACACCGGTCGCTGAGCAGTTACCTGTTCCAGTCGGATGCTTTCCGAGAACATATGAAGCGCAGCCTTCGAACTGGAATAGACGCTCATTCCCGCATTGGCGAATCGGGCGGAGCCCGAGGAGATATTCACAACCGTTCTGGCCGCGTCCCAGCGTTCAGTCAGCTTGATGAAGGAGGAAGTAAGCAACATCGGAAAGATCAAATTCGTCTGCATGCCGTTCCTTATCTCTGCATTCTCACATCGCTCGATTGGCTTAAGGGGCGCTACTGTTGCCGCATTGTTGATCAGACATACAGAAGTAGGCATCTTCGCTCGGCTGCCATCGGCGAGAATACGTTCCTGGAAAGATTGAACTTGGTCTTCCTTGAGCATAAGCAAATCCTGAATCCAAGATGTGTAGCTGTATCCATTGTGCCCTGCATGTGCTCTAGTATCAGCATTATCGTTTCGGGCAATGCCTGCAACATGTGATTCACTCCCGAGAAGTAATCGAGCTAAGGATGCTCCCAAGCCTTTGGCAGAACCCGTAATGATGTACAAGGACTGTGACATCCATCCGTCCCTCCTTTTTCAACATAAGTTTATCACCTCATATACGCAAAAAGCCTCCTTCCCTGCATCGGACAATTGTCCGTCTGCAGTTATCCAAGGAGGCAATCTCATTGTACAAGTTGTTAGGAATACCTGGCTACCAACATTTTCTTGCGTGTGTGAAACTCTATTCCGTCTCCTTGAAGTATGTTTTTACGAAAGTCTCGACTTCACTTTACATCTCGTTCATTATCCTGTATAATAAATATTTAGTTTTTGAAATAACGAATTTGTTCCATGTCCGCATTTCTCCCTCAGGAAATTCCTCAGATTTGGACCTCAAGATTAGATTCGTTTCACCCTTCATTTCCAACTACAAGCGGCTGATGGTTAAGGAAGTATGAAAGTGTTGCTAATTCGAGACTGGCGCGGCCAAGGAGCCGTAAGGACGGATGAGAGGTAGGGCTTCCGTTGTGTTAGTAAGTATTTAAAATGGGATCAAAAACTACACATAAGAACGCTAGACCACACCTTACTTAGTTCCAAGCTGCGAGGTTGTCAGAGCGTTCTTTTTTGCTTCTGCAAAAAACTGTAGAGATTGTTCGGAATAGGCTGGGAACACTATGGTACAATCCAGGTATGATCGAAACTTATCATCCTGATTACGATGGAGGGGTTGACCTATGTCCGATGAGCAGTCCCAGCAACGTGTACAAAATAAGTTTATATTACCACCGCTTCGCAGATTAGGTCAAACTGAGCTACGTATCTCAGCACTCGGATTAGGCTGCTGGCAGTTCAGTAAAGGAAGTGGTTTGGTCGGCAAATTTTGGCCTGTGTTATCCGATCCCGACATCGTGAATATTGTGCGTGTCAGTCTTCAAGGCGGCATCAATTGGTTCGATACGGCTGAAGTGTATGGATGGGGCGCATCCGAGAAAGCACTGGATCAAGCTCTCTCCGCTCTTGGACAACCTGGGAATGAAGCGATCATCGCAACCAAGTGGTGGCCGGTGATGCGTACAGCCAGCTCGATCACGAAGACGATTGAAGAACGGGCCCGACAGTTAGGCGGACGAACCATTCATCTGTACCAGATTCATCAGCCGTACTCCTTCTCTACGGTCCGCAGTCAGATGCGAGAAATGAGCAAGTTGTTGAAAGACGGTCACATCGTACATGCCGGTGTCAGTAACTTCTCCGCCGAGAAGATGAGAGAAGCACATCGAGTGCTGGCGGATTACGGCTTCCCACTCGTCTCCAATCAGGTGAAATACAGCATGCTGGACAGGCGCATCGAGCGCAATGGGATTATGCAGGCGGCCCAAGAACTCGGCATGACGATCATTGCTTATTCACCACTGGAGCAGGGCTTGTTAACCGGTAAATTCCACAGCGATCCTTCACTTGTTCGTGCGGCAAACGGTCCGAGAAAGTTCCAAGCGAAATTCAAAACCGCTGGATTGAACAAGAGCAGATCTGTTGTCGAACTGCTGGAGCAGCTGGCCACTACATATAGCGTCAGCCCAAGCCAAATCGCACTAAACTGGCTCGTCCACGCCCATGGCGATACGGTTGTTGCCATCCCTGGGGCGTCCAAAGTACGGCATGCAGAGGAGAACATCGGAGCGCTTTCCTTCCGGCTTGCCAAGGAACACCTCGACCAATTATCCGATATTTCGCTCAGCTTCTGACAACAAATAAACGACTATTTCTTTCGACTAATTGAAATCGAAAACGGGCGGACCGCACATTGCTGTGCAGCCGCCCGTTTGAAGAGGGATTCTATTTCTCAAGACTTTTTCTCCATCGCAGCCTTCAAAGCATCACCAAGGCTTGAGCCAAGCGATTCATTGTCACTGAATTGCTGGATAAGTTGAGCCTGTTGCTTCCGCTGTACGCGAGCTCCACCGGCTTGCTCGTCCAGCTTCTCGATTACATTGCAAGGCTTGCACTGGGCGTACTTACCTGCCTTTCCCGTATGCACTTCCATACGTTTGTGACATTGCGGACAACGCTTGAATGACAATGCAGGCTCCGCTTGCCGATGATAGCTGCATTCGCGGTTGGAGCAGACAAGTGATTTGCCGCGCTTGCCCTTGCGCTCCATCAAGGCTGTACCGCATTCCGGGCACTTGGAATGAGTCAGATTGTGCGGCTTGTATTCCACCTCGCTCGCTTTGACTTGCTGGACGAGTCGAGTTGTTTGCCGACGTATGTCTTCCATGAATGCATTAGCGTTGCCTTGCCCCTTGGCGATCCGCTCGAGTTCTTGCTCCCAGCGAGCTGTAAGTTCCGAAGAACGCAGATCGCTTGCTACGATCTCGATCAGTTGCTTACCCTTGCCAGTCGGAGACAATCGATTCAGCTTGCGCTCGACCGTGTCCGTCTGAAGCAGCTTCTCGATAATGTCCGCCCGCGTAGCGGGAGTGCCCAGATGTTGCTTCTCCATCCGTCCAAGCAGCGATGCTTCGGTCAATCGGCCAGGTGGTTGGGTCCGATGGTTGGCCACGCTTGCCAAGCGCAATTGCAAGGTTTGTCCTTTCACCAGTTCCGGCAACCGTTGCCCGGAAGTCGCCCGATCTTCGGCTGCATCCGACCCGCTGACTCGAGCTGCACCGTCCGCTTCCTGCTCCTCCTCGTCATCTATCGATGGATGTCCTCCGCCATTGTTTGAACTGCCACTCCCACTTGCGCCGTAAGCATCTCGCCAACCATTTTCCTTCGGCACAACGCCTTTGGCATAAAAACGCTCGCCTGCCGCTTCGATCACAACGCTCGTTTCCGCATAACGGTACGCCGGGTAGAACAGCGCGATGAACCGCCGGACGATCAGGTCGTACAACCTGCGTTCTTCTGGGCTAAGCGCAGATAAATTTACGTACTGCTCTGTCGGTATGATCGCATGATGATCCGTCACCCGACTGTCGTCAACAATTCGTTTCGTCACTGCTAATGGTTTGCGCAGCAGCGGTGCGATCAACGGAGCGTAGGGTCCTATCGCAATCGCATCGAGCCTATTCTTGAACGTCGGGGCCATATCCGACGTCAAGTAGCGAGAATCGGTGCGCGGGTACGTGACCAGCTTATGCTGCTCGTACAGCCGTTGCAGCACAGACGATGTCTGTTTGGCCGAGAAGCCGAGCATCTTGTTGGCGTCTCGCTGCAGCTCAGTCAAGTCGTACGCCAGCGGCTGCGGTTCCTGCTTGTCGGTCATCCGGACCGACTCCACGACCGCCTTCGCCCGGCTCAGCCTTGACGCCAACGCCTCCGCTTCCGGCTCGGCGTACAACCGCCCGTCGTGCTGTTCGCCACGACGCCACTTCGCCCGTAATGCGCCGAAATCGGCTGTTACGGACCAGAACGGCACGGAGCGGAACTCGGCGATCTCCCGTTCCCGCTCCATCAATATCGCCAGCGTAGGCGTCTGCACACGGCCCGCCGCCAGCTGGGCATTGTACTTGCTAGTGAGCGCACGCGTTACATTCAGACCGATCAGCCAGTCGGCTTCCGCCCGACACACAGCCGAAGCGTACAAGCCGTTGTAATCGGTGCCCGGCTTCAACCGCTCGAACCCTTCGCGAATCGCCTTATCCGTCTGCGAGGATATCCACAGTCGCTTGAACGGCTTGCGCCATTGGACTTGCTCCATGATCCAGCGGGCTACAAGTTCGCCTTCCCGCCCAGCGTCTGTGGCAATGATCATCTCACCAACATCGCTGCGCTTACACAATTGGGCGATCGCTTTGAATTGGTGCGACGTCTCGCGCATGACCTTCAAATTCATTTTTTTCGGCAAGATAGGCAGATCTTCCAGGTTCCACGTTTTATACTTGGCATCATAGTCTTCCGGCTCGGCCAATGTAATCAAATGTCCCAATGCCCAAGTCACGATGTAGCGCGGACCTTCGAAATAACTTTTTTGTCGCCCATTGCAACCTAGTACTCGAGCTATCTCCTTGGCAACACTCGGTTTCTCCGCCAATACGATCGATTTCATCTCATGCAGTCCCTTCATTATGGAGTCCATATGCAAACAAACCACAGAGGCAAGAAGCCTCCATGGTCTGATGTCGGTTCATTCTTATCCCTGGCTCCAGGCTGTTAGACCCGAATATCCATAAAAGTCGATAATCCCGATGGCTGCTGCGCTTGCTTGATGTTCTTGGCAGGATCGCTCATGACATCGTTGATCGCTTGCTTGACGACCTGCTCGGCCTTGCTCTTGCCTGTTTCAATCGCACCCACCACAGCACCTGGCACATTCGTACCACCAATGTTGAAGCTCATCGTTATAACCTCCTATCCGCATGTTCACCTAGTTATTACCATCATACCCGATCTATCCGCTGCCTTCAATAGATTCGTTTCGTGAAGGGCGAATGAAGAAGGATGACATCCAGGCGAACACCGTTACGATGCTGGCATAGATGAACAAGTGATGAATTCCATCCATAAACACGGGAGCTTTGGTTAAGAGTGCGCCCATAATGGTCGTCCCCACTGCTGTCCCAATATTACGGGCAAAAAATTGCAGAGACGTCGAGATGCCTTTTTGCTGAGGCCCGACTAATTGTTGAGCGCCAATCGTCGTGACCGTCACTAGCAGACCGAACGCCATCCCTTCCATGAACATAAGTCCGAACACATCCCAGAACCCGCTTCGCTCTGATAACAGCAAGAAGCATAATCCGCTTATGAGCATCAAAGTGTTCCCTGCGATAAGCAGTGGTCTGTATCCGAATCGGATCACCCATCGTCCCGACGGTACGGCAACCAACAGCCAGCCTATCGCCTCACCTAACAAGGAAAGCCCGCTCATGAAGATGGAGTACCCCTGCTTCTGCAGGAAGAAGGGAATGTAATTAGCCGTGCCGAACATCGCTGCAGTAGCAAGGAACGAGTTCGCGATCATCCAAGAAATCCCACGGTTGTGAAACAGTGAGAAAGGAATGAGCGGGGAGGCATGCCTCTTCTCGACCATCCAAAAAGCGGCTAACATGATCACTCCACCTATGGCATACAGCCAAAATCCTTTGGTCACAACCGTCAGCAGAAGAAGCATGGTGATCCCGCCTGAGAACAACAAGCCTCCCCCGTAATCGATCGAAGCTTTCTTCGAAACGTACACTTCTTTATAGGGGATTAACAACGCGATTGCTAGTAAGCACAATGGAATGTTGACGTAAAATATCCAACGCCAGTTCGCCACTTCGACGAAGAACGCACCTAACAATGGGGCCAGTACCGCTGATAACCCCCACATTCCTGAGAAAAAAGCTTGGATGGCTGCCCTCTTCTGCACGGAGAACAAATCTCCTGCAATAATCGAGGGGAACGGGATCAGAATACCGGCGCCAGCGCCCTGAATCGCCCTGAATAAAACTAACTGCAGCATCGATTGAGAAGTCCCACACAGCAGTGAACCGATCATGAAGATGATGATTCCGGTTGCGAAAACTTTCTTACGTCCATACAAATCAGACAGTCTTCCCGCAATCGGCGTTAATACCGTGGAAGCGATCATATAGGAAACGAAACTCCATGCATATAGAGAAAATCCGCCCAAATCTTCCACGATGTGCGGAATCGTCGTATTCGTAATGGTTGAGTCCAAGGAAGAGACTAGCACCGCTATTACGATACTGATCATGACAGGCCATTTTCCTTGAACCGGTTTAGCCGCCTCATCGGCAGCTGGGTTACTTGTCATACTTCACCTCGTCTATCTTGTCTACTGGATCATGATTCGTAACTCCAATTAAATCCTCCATACAATCCGATCTTATCCATCATGTCCTGCGCTACTGGCAAAATGAACTCCATCTTGCCTATCTCCGTCAACCCGCTACGGCTATGCATCGTCGCTTGCTTAACGAACAATCGATAAGTTCCGGAAGTACCGTTTAATCGAACGATTTCGCGAGAGCCTTCATCTTTGTTAATTAGTCGGACACCTCTCCCTCCTGGCGTTTGAAAGGGAACGATGCTAACGATGTCAGTCAGCTTCACGTAATAATTCAAATGCGGCTTCTGAATCACAAGCTCTTGAGTCGAGACAGTCAATGCGAGTTCTTGCTTCTTATGGTACATCATTAGCTCCCCTTCGAGAGCCCGAATCTTAATGTAATCCGATGAGTTCATAGCCTAGATGCACCTCGAGTATCGCTTTAATTGAGACGACCAACCAGAGTCACTTAGAATGAAATGAGGATGCCTGTCCGGTCGTCTGGTAATGCCTGGATCTGCTGCTCCGCTACCACAACTTCATCCGCATACTGCTCGAAACCTTGTTCAATAATCCTTCTGCACGTATCCTCCAACTCCAGCGCAGGGTGGAACAATCCGTCTGTCAGTAGTAACAGATGCTTCAATTGTGCTACTTGCAGCTGGCCTGATTGCAAATGAATCGTGATTTCTTCCATCCCATTGGCTACACCATAGCCGTTAGGGTGGTTGGCCATCCAACGGTTACCTTGATTGCGATGAAGCGGAACATCGTAATAGCTCTCGTCGGGCAGAATGGCACCTTCGCTTCTAGCTTGCTCGCGAGCTTGCTTAGCCCTGGCCGATAAGCCCTTCACCCGGTTCTCTGTAATCGTTGCTACACGCCCATCCTGATACACGGCCACGATCATCGAATCACCTAGATGAGCGAAGTTGACGGAATTGCCCTGGATCTGAACAGCGGCCACGCAGGTAGACCATAGTTCGTGCATGATCGAGAGATCTGCACCTGCTTCGATCATTTTCTCGCGGATGCACCTGTTCGAATACGTAAAAATATCGATCAAATGAGAATACGGCCCACTATGTTCAAAATTGGCCTTGAATTCATTCGCCGCCAAGTATGCACCATTATGCCCATTCTCGTCTCGATACGTATGAAGCGGCGTTACCCCATCCATGACGGCATAAATGCCAGCATCTGCATTTATTGTGAACGCATCTTCCGCCTCGGATTTCAAAGGGCTCTTTCTATGGAAGTGCTTAACATTCATCGCATCTCGACTCCTTTGTTCTTATTGATCCTAAACCTTAATCCGGTAAATGATAAGGGACTCCACACTTCTTATGAAGCCGGCGCATGGCTTCCAAGACCGAGCGGGGGATACGATCCAACCTCTTGAGAGGGCTCCCTCGCGGATTTCATAGGAATGCTGGCTAAGCCATCGTATTGTCCATACAATCTTGTACTCAACGCTCTGCGCAATGTTCCACTACTTGGCGATAAGCAAGCTTACCCCCGAATATATCGAGCGCACTGCCAATCGTGATATCCAGCTTACCTGCACATAATGATTCGAATAACTCTAAGTCTTCAATGGAGCGCGCTCCGCCTGCATAAGTAGTAGGTATTGTGACRCCATCCGCCAACAGCTGCACTAGTGGTTGGAGAATACCGGTTCGCTTGCCTTCTACATCTACCGCATGAATCAAATATTCATCGCAATACTGCTGCAGCTCCTGGAGATTGGACCGTGTCAGCTCGAAATCACTGAATGTTGTCCATTGATTCGTGACCACATACCACTTGTCTTCTCGTTGCTTACAGCTCAAGTCGATGACCAGCCGATCTTTGCCGATCTCGGCGACGATGGAGCGCAACCGATCCATATCCAGCCGTCCGTCCCTGAATATGTAGGAAGTCACTATAACATGCGAAGCACCCTGTTCCAAGTAATGGGCCGCATTGTCTGCCGTAATCCCACCGCCGATCTGCAGCCCCCCTGGGTAAGCTAGCAAAGCCCGAACCGCGGCTTCTTCATTTCCTCCGCCCAGCATGATAACATGGCCGCCTGTCAATTCGTCTTGCTTGAACAATTGCGCATAATAGGCCGAGTCGTACTCAGACACGAAATTCTCAACAACCGGACGATTTTGCGTATTCAGCGTTTCTCCTACTATCTGTTTAACTTTCCCTTGATGGATATCGATACATGGTCTGAATTTCAATGGGTAGTATCCGCCTCTCTAGATTGGTTATTTGATCGCAATTCTATATAATGAGTGGTGTTCGCATGAAGGCATCTCTCCTGAAGCCTATTGACTGATATAATGCATCTGCATCAGGATTATCCGTTCTTAGGGTCACAATCCTATAATGGCGTGTCGCTTCCTGAACGATCGCTTCCATCAGCTTCCGGCCAATCCCATACCTACGATATGCCGGCAGCACATACACTCTGCGAACGCGACCTATGTCACGAGTTTCGGAATACGGATCCTGATTCAATCCTCCCACTGCGACAAGCTTATCCTGAACAAACGCGCCGTACAACGCCTCACCTGGCTGATCGAACCGATTCGTGCCGCTTCGGTAATCGTCGGCCAACCGCTTCACATGCTTATATCCCTCGAACAAACTTTCATCAACTAACTCGTCCCAGTCCGGAGAGGACGTGGGCAGGATTAAGCGTATTGAATCAATATACATTGATATCGCGCCCCTTTCAACCTTATCAGGCCTATCTTATGCTCCACACGACTTCATTTCATAAGAAAAGCCCCTCTCGGAGCTTTCTCGTAAGTTGCCCATACAAAACCGGATAACACCCATATTCATTACAGCTATCAAGCAAGTCCCCACTTTTGCCGAGCTTCTACCATGCTGAGAGGTTGTTCCGAATGGACAGACCTATGCGCTTTGGGCTTATCGCCTATCCAACGTTCGTCGATCGGTTCAGAGGCCAATTGATAACGAGTATCACAGCTGATGCGATACCGTTCACTCGAATTTTCAGTAGAGGAATGCATCATAAACATGCCGAAGAAGATCGCGTCCCCCGCTTCAAAGTTCGTGGTTGCCCATCGTCCACCGAACTTCTCGACCAGTTCCAGTGGATCACTAGAAAACCAACCTTCCACATTATCACGATCCACATCCATTTTCCCATAGGTTTCACGTACTTTATAGAGATTGTGGGAACCGAGCAGGATCGCCAGCGTACCCATCTCGATCGGTGTATCCCCAATCGGTGACCAGAGCGTGTACAAATTTTTTGTTCCACGCCCCATGTACACGATGTCATAGTGAGCACCGGTAAATCCCCCTGGCGGCACGGCTCGAAGCCATTTGTAATCAAGTGTACGCGATGGCCCCCCTAGAAACTGTGCAAAAAAATCCATCACCTCTGGTGAATTAACTAAGTCCAGATAAACAGGTAAATCTGTGTTCGTCCCCCCGAACATAATACCTTTCTGGCCTTCCCCGATGATGGCTTGCTCGAGCTCTGTATCCGCCTTCAGCTTGCCCATCGATTGAATTTTCTCAAGAATCTGTTGCCTTGCCTTCAACACTTTGTCACGATCATGAAATCCTCGAATTAATATATAACCATCTTCCTTCATTCTTTCGCGCAGTGCCTCCATGTCGTCCCTTATATCGTTAGAACTTCGGAGTTCTGTTAAGTACGGTCCGTTCATTTCCATTTCACTTTTACATATTTTCACTAACACTCCCTACACCTCAACTTTGTCATTATTTACTATCCTAGCTCTTATTATAAAGGGTTCACTACCAGATGTATTTACCCAAATTGCTCAAAAATCATTTTGGAAGCTTGCTGAAAATCACGACCAGTTCCGATAATGTCATGCGTACAAGTCCGCTCGTGGACGGCGCGACGAAATCATTCACTCCGTTGACAACGGAAAATGCTTGCAAGCCCCAAGGACATTGCCTCACCCCGCTAAACTGCTCGTACACCCCTTTGCCTACGTAGCACGCTGTTCGGGGACGGTACCGTTCCAGCTTCACTTGCAGCTCACTGGCACCTTCCGCGTACTCTTCCTTGGTGATCTCTGCGGCCGTACGGGAAGGGCGGGACACGATGTTGGTGAATCCATACCCCAATGCTAATAAAGCACTGTCTTCTTCGGGCCTGTACAAGCGCGGAGTCAAACCCGCTTCATACAGCACTCTCCAAAAGCGGTTATGCGGGTTGGCATAATGATGGCCGGTCTCGCCAGATTTGATGCTGGGGTTGTAGCCGACGAAGATCACGTTCAAGCCTGGGCGAAGATGATCAGCAATATGTGGAGTCATTTGAAATTCCTTTCTTGTATTGATATTCAGCCTAAAAAGAAAAGCTCCCAAATGGAGCTTCCCGTATACTTATTTGGATTTCAATTTCATAAGCTCATTTTCAGATAGACCCGTTAACTTGGAAATCTTGGGAAGATCGAGCCCTTCTGCAATCATATTCTTTGCCACTTCTTCAATTCCTTTTTCAATTCCTTTTTCAATTCCTTTTTCAATTCCTTCTTCAATTCCCTTTTCGATTCCTTGTTTTAAGCCTTGTTCAATTCCTTGCTGTAATCCTCTTTCCAATGCATATTTCTCCGCATTTTCCATCCAATCGCGATAGGAGGCTTCATCCATCATTGCTTTGTGTCGCATCTCGTAGATGGCTCGTGTTTCTCGATCCTGACTTAAATACTCCAAAGTATTCATAGCTTTTTTCAATTCTGGCATATCCATGGCCCTCTCCTCCCATCTTACTTTCTCGGGTTCCTTCAGGAATAACAACCAATTGATAAGTTTATCATCAGACAAGTCATTATCCACTAATTTCGGTAATTCCATAAAATGAATCTCTATATCGTCTGTTAAGATGTGAGCAGAATGGTCTTCTCTCAGATGAAATGTGTTATGAAATCGGGAATTCGCTACTACCTTGAAATTGACTATATTTATGGTCACCGTTTTCTTCAAGTCTTTATACATATGTCCTTCATCCAGTTGGTTTGCATACATTTTAGACCAGTAATACAGCGTCCGCTTATTGATATCCTGCTTGTCAAATAATTGAATTTCCAGATTGATTTGTTTAAGGTCACCAGTTACAGCGCGAATGTCAAGAACCGATAACTTATCGTTCACCGCTTCCTTGTCAATAAACGGATTAACAAGTGTAATTTGGGTCAGTGGCTGTTGCTCGGTCTCTCTTAACGTTTCGTTGAGGAACGCTAACAGCACATCTTTGTTCTCTTCACTGCCAAATATACGTTTAAACACAAAGTCTACTTTCGGATCCAACAGTTCCATCTGATATCATCTCCAACGATTAGATCCAAGTAGCACCCGTTGTTCCCAATATTATACCATAACACACATTTTTCCGCTCAAGCATACTCTAGAATATATTGAAAACCCTTTCTTGGAGTTGAGCGATGGATGGATACTTCACTGGTTTCACTTCACTGGATTTACTTGGTGTTCGTAGTATTTATTATCGGCTTCATGGTAAAACGTAGAGACACGACCCTCATATGTGTAGCAGGTATATTGCTGCTAGGGCTTGTCGCCACTCAATCGATCAGTGATTCGATAAGTGGTGTGTTTTCCAGCTTTATTTTTGCTATCAAGGAATTGATAGGAACGATCCTGATCATCTCCATCATCGTATCGCTCAGCAAGGTGCTCATTCGTACTGGAATCAATGAAGTGATGATCTCCCCGATTACCCGATTGATACGTACACCGTCTATGGCATTTTGGGTCGTCGGTATTGTCATGATGGTCATCTCCTGGTTTTTCTGGCCTTCGCCTGCTGTTGCGCTCGTAGGAGCTGTGTTGTTACCCGTCGCAATGCGCGTTGGCTTACCAGCATTAGGCGTTGCGATGGCAATGAACCTGTTCGGTCATGGGATTGCACTCTCAGGAGACTTCGTCATACAAGGGGCTCCGAAGCTGACAGCTGATGCTGCTGGCATCCCAGTTGGAGATGTATTGCATGCCAGTATCCCGCTCGTTATTGTGATGGGCGTTGTCACAACCGTTGTTGCCTTCTGGATGATGCGCAAGGATATGCGCACGGGCAAGCTAACTCCCTATACAGGTCGATCTACAGTTGCTTCAGGCCTGGAGGACAGTACATCAACGGATACAGAACGTAATGYGCTATCCAATCAAATGAAAACGTGGCTTGCGGTGCTCATCCCACTCTTGTTTGCAGCTGATATTGTAGCCATGTTCCAGCTCGATCTTCAGGGTGGAGATGCAACGGCTCTGATCGGCGGGACTGCACTGTTCATCATGCTTGTGTTATCCATGCTGACTCATAAGGGTGCAGGCTTGGAACGCTCAACATCGTATTTAATTGAAGGCTTCCAATTCGGATTCCGCGTATTCGGGCCGGTGATTCCGATCGCAGCTTTCTTCTACTTGGGTGACTCGGCATTCATCGATATATTCGGCAAGCTACTACCAGAAGGTTCACATGGAATCGTTAACGACCTCGGAGTGGCCTTAGCCAATCATGTCCCGGTTAATCCTACTGTCAGCGCAGTTACACTGACTTCTGTAGGAGCAATTACAGGTCTAGATGGATCCGGTTTCTCCGGTATATCATTGGCAGGTTCGATTGCGCATCTATTCTCCACTGCAATTGGTTCCGGGATCGCTACATTGACTGCCCTTGGTCAGATTGCAGCCATCTGGGTGGGAGGCGGAACACTAATCCCGTGGGCGCTCATACCAGCTGCGGCAATATGTGGTGTAGATCCGTTCGAATTAGCCCGCCGCAACCTCAAGCCAGTCGTTATCGGACTTCTCGTCACGACCATCTTCGCCATCTTTCTAATCTGATCATAATTTGTTTAAGAGGTTGTCCCAAAAATGGTAGAGCAGAACGAGACAATCCCAAATTCTTAACAAAGAAGCTTCCAAACCACCGCCATAGCGGGGATGGAAGCTTCTTTGTTTGTGAATCCAGTACTTATACAATATATAAGCCTTCGGCATGCCAGTCCGCTTCAGCAGGAGTTGTTCCAGCCCATTCTCCATCCGCATGCATAGAGAGCGCACGTTCTGCCCGAATGGTTACATGAGTCGCACTCAACATATGGACAGCTGGGTGCTTCGTATGTGTACCGCGAAATACGCTAGGGAAGAACAACAACAACTGCCAACGAGTAATTCCGTCCACGAGGCACAGCTGGAACACACCATCATCGCCTCGAGCATCGGGACATATTCGCATTCCTCCGCCATAATACGGCATATTAGCGATCGCAATAAGCCAGACCGCCTTGAAATGATGCGCTACTCCATCCAATTCTACAGTAACCGGACAAGGCTTATATTGAAATAACAACCTTAACACTGTAATGACATAAGAGAGACTACCTAGTCCAATCCGATTCAGCATACGTTTATAGAAAGCTTGGTTCGTAACACGAGCTACTTCACCGTCGAAGCCAATTCCAGAACTTATGACAAAGCTTTTTCCATTCAAACGGGCCGCATCGATTCTTGTTACCTGATTGTCCAATATTCGCTTCAGAGCTCCTTGAGCATCGTTCGGGATACCTACGCTTCGTGCGAAGTCGTTACCCGAGCCCGACGGAATGCAGCCCATCGGAATGGAGCCCTCAGCAAGCCCACTCGCAACCTCATTCACGGTCCCGTCTCCGCCAATAGCAACTACAGCTTGCGTCCCAAGCTTGGCCGCTAGCTCCTTCGCCAACACAGCAGCGTGTCCGCTATATTCCGTAAAGCGAACCCCATATTGTGCCTCGGCCCCCTGCAAGAGCCGCTCAATCTCCTGCCAACGAGAAGCGCCTTTTCCGTTCCCTGACAGACGATTGACTATGAACCATATCATGTGGCATCTCCCTCTGCGAACCATGCCTGGAAGTACAAAAAAAGTACAACGCTTCTGTCGGCTTGCTTAACAGAACCATTGTACTATCCCGTTCGGTACTAGTCACTGCAATTTTTTGATTCAACCGTAGCAGCATCCAGCTTGATATTCTCAGACACGGTGTCTCTCACTACCGAAACGACCATTTGAAGCAAATAATTGATRTCTTCTTGAGATTGTTTGAATTGTTCCACAACTGGAAATCCGTCCAATTGATCCTGCAGTTCCTCAATCTCCAGATTAATCTTCTCTACCATCTTCGCATTTTGGAAAGACTCGAAGGCAACTGCTTCTTTTTGCCGTTTCTTAATGAGCTTGATCAAGTCTTGTACTTCATGATTTTCTTTAATTTGCTGCTCAGCCTTGCGGTAGAATAYGACTTCATCTGACGTGGAGATCAAGTTCGCCAAGTCTGTTGTACGCTTCATAATGTCTTCACGAACGATTAGGTCTCTTACATTGAACTTCTCGATTCCACAGTTGCCTTCGTGATCATGCTCATGATGATCATGGCTATGTTGATGCGCTGCCATTCCATTCACTCCTTTGTATTGTTTCTTCTAGCCGACATTAGCATTATCCGAAAGACGCACTAGTTCGCCCTTCAGCACCCAAGTCTGCGGTTCAGTAATAAGGACATGTACCAATTGTCCGGTCAGTCCAGCATGTCCTTGGAAATGTACAAGCTTATTCGTTCTAGTCCGTCCAGATAACATATCAGGGTTGTTCTTACTCTCCCCCTCCACCAATACCTCAACAACTTGCCCCCGCATGGCCTCATTGCGTTCCCGGCCAATCACATTCAACAGTTCATTCAAGCGAGCCAAGCGAGTCTTCTTCAGTTCAGGGTCCACATTATCTTCCATCTCGGCTGCAGGTGTTCCTGTTCTAGGAGAATATATGAATGTGTAGGCAGAATCATATCGCACTTCCCGCACTAACGAAAGCGTGTCTTCGAACTGTTCATCTGTTTCACCAGGGAATCCTACTATGATATCCGTTGTTAGCACTACATCCGGAATAGCTTGCTTGATCTTGCGCACTAGCTCTAAGTAGTGCTCGCGCGAATATTTCCGACTCATCTTCTTGAGCACTTCCGTACTGCCCGACTGAACCGGGAGATGGATATGCTCCACCAGATTGCCACGTTTAGCAAGTACCTCGACCAGTTGATCGTCAAAATCCCGGGGATGCGACGTTGTAAAGCGGATACGTGGGATGTCGATTTTCTTAACATCTTCCATCAAGTTGGCGAACGAGTAAGTCAGATCTGTGAAGTCTTTTCCATACGCGTTCACGTTCTGACCTAGCAGGGTAATCTCCTTGAACCCAAGACGTGCCAACTCCCGAATTTCTGCAAGAACATCCTGCGGCCGTCTGCTACGTTCCTTGCCTCTGGTATACGGTACAATACAGTATGTACAGAACTTGTCACAGCCGTACATAATGTTGACCCAGCCCTTCATACCCTCACGTTTCTTCGGCAAATTCTCGATGATATCGCCTTCCTTCGACCACACCTCAACAACCATTTCCTTGCCGAAATATGCGTCCTTCAACAGAGCGGGAAGCCGATGAATGTTATGTGTGCCGAAGATTAAGTCGACGAACGAGTGCTTCTGCATAATCCGGCTGACCACGGACTCTTCCTGAGACATACAGCCGCATACGCCTAAGATCAGCGAAGGTTTCTCGATCTTCAGATGCTTCAAGTGACCCAGTTCACCGAACACCTTATCCTCCGCATTCTCGCGAATCGCACAAGTGTTCAGCAGTATAATATCGGCCTCGTTGCGATCATCCGTAGACGTATAGCTCATCGCTTCGAGCATCCCTCTCATGACTTCGGTATCATGCTCGTTCATCTGGCAGCCGTATGTCGTAATGTTGTACAACTTACCTGCACCGATCGATCTCATGTCATCCGGAATTCCGGTTTCATACAGAACTTGAACGTCTTCCTTGCCTCTTCGTTTCTCTTCTTTATAGGAAGGCTGGGAAACAATATGAATTTCTCGGCCGTTCACTCGGATGTGCTTGCCATGTTCATCTTCACGGAGAACTTTGGCATTCGACATATCGAAGTACTTGGAGTAGTCCTTCGTGTCTTTGCTTGAATTGGTCATGTTCGTACCCTACTTTCTAGCCAGCTATCCCAAAAAGTATACCATTTTTCACTAGAAAATAAAACGTCTTCACAATTTCTACCCATAGATTACCAGGCAGTTCGAAACTTAAACACTCCGCAATATAACCGCAACATCACCAGTCTTCACACCTGCTGCGTTCGCTTCATCCGTGTCGATATGAAGATCTAGCGCATATGACTCCGAGACGCGTGCAAGTACATCCGTAAACACCAACGGTCGTTCTCCATGTAGCTCTACATGAAGCCGTTCTTTGTCCCGAATCCCCCATGCTGCTGCCTCTGACGTATGTAGGTGGATATGTCGAGCCGCCACGATAACACCTTGATTGAGTTCTACGTGCCCATTTGGCCCCTTCACTAAGAGACCAGGCGTCCCCTCGATGTTACCAGATTCGCGTACAGGAGCATTAATGCCGAGTGTGAAAGCATCAGTTCGTGATACTTCAATTTGCGTACTCCCGCGTGTAGGTCCCAATATTCTGACTTTCGCGAATCCACCTTTGGGCCCTTCGATCGCCACCGTCTCCTCCGCCGCATATTGTCCTGGTTGACTCAATTCTTTCATCGGCTTCAATTCATAACCATCACCGAACAACACTTGCAAATGCTCTCTGGATAAATGAATATGTCGGGCAGATACTCCGATTGGCACGTTATGCGGGGCGTTCGGAGTATCGTTCAAATTGTGTTCTTGCATTTCGATAAAAACCTCCTTGGGGTTTCTCTATGGGATCATCATTTATATCCTCTGCCCTCAGTATACCCATGTCACTGCAAAAGGAAAAGACGCGTGATCAGCTCACACGCCTTTTTCCTGTATGAAACTTATTTAAACTCGGCTACCAGCTTGGAGAAATCCGCTTCGCTCATTTTCAAGTCTTGTTTGGAGAGCGACTCCGCTCGGAAACCTGGAACTTGCTCTTCGTAGCTTTGGTTTTCTTTGTTCTGTTAGATGATCCCGGTCAACATCCCGTTCGTCTCCATCAACTTCGTCATGGC
>NZ_JBFUIX010000051.1:0-50593 GCF_056401635.1 Paenibacillus sp. P4_E11
AACTTCGACGGTAGTCGTTATGCCGCTATTAGCTATCGTGATTGTCGTTGTGCCTGCTCTTTTGGCTTCTATCAGTCCATCCGCTGTTACCGTTGCAACTGTTGGATCCCCACTCGTATAGGTAGTTCCTGTTGTGGAGTTAGTCACATCGTCTGTAGCTAAATTTGACAAGGTTGCCGTCACCGACAACTGTTGTGAATGAGTTGTCCCTCGTCTCAATTCGACGGGGGTTGGCGATGCCTTCAATTCTATGACCGACACTTGATATTCGTAAGCTCCCATATCGACCTGCAAACCTATAATGCGTGGGTTCCTTTCAATATCGGTGGAAATACCCGATAGATTCGGATTTTGTCCATCAGCGAATACACTTTTGTCCCCGGTACCAATGGCAGGTGAATAGGGTCTCAATCTGTAATCCCCTTCGGTTGTGGGTTCAATCATTGCCGGCTTATAATCTATTAACATAGGATTCTTATCTATATTTCCACCCCCATCAACTCCAAGATCTGTGTCCCAACTGTTGCCACTGCCCCCTGATCCTTCGATGAGACTATGATTAATTTTTGGAATGGAGGGATTATACCTGGTCTCATTGAAAACGCTGTGACCTATTACGTTGGTATTACCCCAGACAATGCTGTTGCGTATGTTAGGATAACTACTAGATTTGTTATATATCCCGCCGCCAGCATTAGTAGCTGTATTGCCGCTGATCGTCACATTCGTCAAGACGGGGTTGGAAGATTGGTTAAACATCCCGCCTCCATTAATAGCTTTATTGCCGCTTAGCGTCACGTTCGTCATGGTTGTATGGCTACTAAAATTAACCATCCCGCCACCGGCATCTTCAGCTTTATTACCGCTTAGCGTCACGTTCACCATGGTTGGTTTGCCTGAAAGGTTATACACCCCCCCCGCCTGAACCAGCTATATTGCCGCTTAACGTCACATTCGTCATGATTGTATTGCCATAACTGTTATATATCCCACCGCCATTAATAGCTTTATTGCCACTGAACGTCACATTCGTCAAGGCTGGGCTGCTTTGAATGTTATGCATCCCGCCGCCTCTTTCATAATTGAAACCACCACTCCCATTCGCATTCCCACCGGTGATTGTTACACCGTCCAGTATCGCAGTTTGATTTAAATTAGGAAGTTGATTGTAAAACACATGGTATGCTTTGTTCGCATCACTTCCGTCAAAATCCCCGCTAAGTATCGTTTTATGGGTAGTATAATTGCGATCACCGAGAGAAAAGCCTGGATCTTCATTACCCATGAAACCGCCGTATATGGCAACGTCGTTCTTCATCTCAAAATGGCGATCACGCCCTGTTCCGTTTTTAGTCGGAAAGTACGTTCCCTCCGCCATCCATATTTGATCCCCGGCAAGTGCCTTCTCCAATGCTTGCTGCAGCGTAGCGAAAGCACTCCCCCAACTGGACCCATCTTTTCCATCATCACCGCCATCTGTCACCGTTTTCACATAAATAATCGTCGGCCCAGCCGCCTTCACCTGATCTATACCGAGCCCCGGCCATAATCCGCCGAACAGCAAGACTACGACCATGAATGCACTAAACCACTTACTCTTCCAATTTCCCACCATTCATTCATCCTCTCGAGTAGAATCTATTCTACCCCTAGTTTCATAACGTGCTTTTTAAAAATTGTATTCTTCGTGACCACGACACAATGATTACCTTTCCAATGGGCGATCACAGCAGTGGCCAATTGTTCAAGTAAACACACCCTCAAAGATGAAGCGTACCATTTTACCTTCACGCATTCTATTATACGAACGTAGCAAAATAGTCGAATTCCGGTATACTTTCATTCTCCTCACAGACAAAATCGAGTAGGAGGGGGTGACTAGCCCCCGGCCTCTCACACCACCGTACGTACCGTTCAATATACGGCGGTTCATGAAATATTCCGTAATATGTTGTATCTGTCCGTTAAGCTCTTCAATCCATTGGATTCCCAGTATTGGTTTCCCAATGCTCGATGCAAGATCGGACTTCCTGCAATTCGCCAGTACCCTTTTCGGGTATTCCCCCACTCATAGGCTTATATCCTTCGGCATGCCTAAGGATATAAGCCTTTTGACTTTGGTTTTCAGTTTCTTCCATTGCTTCCAAAGGCACATTCGCAGCCTTCTTCGTATCCACGAATCCAGATGCTGAAAGATACTTGGCGTGTCCGCAAGCGAGAAATATCCGCACCATCCAATAAGATATTGGTTCAGCTTCTTAAATCTCTCTTCCATCTTCATCGATTTTCTTCGAGACGTAATCTCTCGAATCCTAGACTCCGCTTTCTATAAGGATTGTTTTGCAATTCTTACCTTCGGGTTCTTATTCACATTGAAACTAAATCTAAGAAACTTCCGTTTCCATGGACGGTCTACCGCGCTTTTCATTTGGTTTACCTTTAGTTTCAGTCTTGTCTCGATGAATTGGGTTACGGATGCCTTGACTCGTTTGCCTGCTCTCTTCGTTTTCACGTAGATATTACAGTCGTCCGCATAGCGGACGAAACGGTGTCCACGCTTCTCTAATTCTTTGTCCAGTTTGTCCAGTTCGTCCAGTACGATGTTAGATAGTAACGGACTCAGTGGCCCACCCTACGGCGCTCCTTCTAATGTCGGTTTAACTAACCCATTCTCCATTACACCAGATTGAAGGTATTTCCGAATGAGTAAGAGGACTTTCTTGTCCTTCACTTTCTCCGAGATCCTCATCATTAGACGGTCATGGTTGACGCGATCAAAGAATTTCTCCAAGTCCAAGTCGACTACGAATCGATATCCTTCTTTCATGAATGTTCCAGCTTTCCTCACTACGTCATGTCCGCGCCTTTTAGGACGGAACCCATAACTATGCTCAGAAAACTGTGGGTCAAACAATGGTGTTAACACTTGAGCGATTGCCTGTTGAACCATTCGGTCTGTCACGGTAGGTATACCTAACAATCTGACGCCTTTTCGGGATTTCGACCCGACGCACGGGGCTTGGTTGGTAGGTTCCTTCTTCTATCGCTTGTCGTAGGATCTGCCAATTTTGTTTGATGTGTTCGCGTAAGAATTTTACGGACATGCCATCTACGCCGTGGCTTCCTCTATTTGCTTCCACACGTTTAATGCTTTAAGAAGATTTTACACCGTGACAGCAACTGTTCCAACATTTCTACAACTCCTTACGTGATTTGTACCTTCCTCTTGTGCCAGAGATGAGCTCTGCCCTGCTGGAGCCCCACATGGATTCACCGCTTCCTTCTCCAGTCAGTTCCTTTCGGATTTTCTGCTTTCATCACTCATCCTGAACGCCTTGATGCACAAATACCTATTTCATGTTCAGCCCTTCCGCAGGTGTTGCAACACTCTGCGTAATATGGCTTCTGCTGACTTCTGTACGTTCAGTCTACTTTCACAAGCAGAGTTACGGAGATTGCTCCGCGTTCCGTACAGATCTCCCCAGGTAAGAACGCTATCTTTCCCTCCCTATTCGCCTCATTTACTCCCGTTCGCCTTCGGCAGTAAGGACTTTGGCTTGCTTTGCAGCCTCATCCAACGAACGTAGCCTGGTATGAGATTCGCGTTCCTCGAAACGGAGGTTTGCCGCCGACTTCATTCAGATTCGACCTCGCGGTCGACACCCTTGTCTTAAGCTAATGACTACTACTGCCTTTGTCACTCGGGACTTACACCCTATAGATATCGCCCATGCTGGGCGCACAAAGAAGACAAGCTCTCTCCTAGGAGAAAACTTGTCTGATTTCCGATCAGACCTTTGGGACAACCCCATATAAAAATTTCGCTCTATTTATGGTAAGGTTCCCCGCGCATAATCTTGTACGCGCGGTACACCTGCTCGGCCAGCACGAGCCGCATCAGCTGATGCGGCAGCGTGAGGCGGCCGAAGCTCAGCTTGCGTGCGGCGCGCTGGAGCACGGCGTCGGCCAGGCCGAGCGAGCCGCCGATGACGAAGGCGAGCTGGCTGCGGCCGTACGTGCCGAGCTCGTCGATATGGCGCGCCAGCTCCTCCGACGACCAGGCCTCGCCCTCGATCGCGAGGGCGATGACGTGGGTGTCGTCGCTCTTGATCGCGGCGAGGAGGCGCTCACCCTCGCGCTGCTTCACTTGCGCTTCCTCGGCAGCGCTCAGCCGCTCAGGCGCCTTCTCCTCGGCGACCTCGACGATCTGCAGCTTCGCATAAGGCGTCATGCGCTTCACATACTCCGCGATGCCGTCGATGAGATACTTCTCCTTCAGCTTCCCTACCGCTATAATCTGAATCAACAAAGCCGTCAACACCCCTTCATAGAATCCATCTTTCCAGAAGAAATAAAAAAGAAGAGAACCCTAAATCCCGTTCTCCCCTCCTGTCCAAGTCCTGTTCCAGCTCATCCCGAAATAGTCAAATAACCAAATATTGCGGAGCATTCCCGCACCGCTCACAGTGAGCCGGCGGCTCCCAGGCGGTGAACTTCACATCATTCAAGTCATAGATGTCTGGCGCTTCTTCGTACTCGTCGACGAAGATGTCGAGTGCGAGCTCCAGATGTTCTTTGCAAACCACGAGCATGCGATTATTCCTCTTTCCTCTCGATTAACGTAAGCGTCGCGGTCGCCTTCTTGCTGCCGCGATAGTACGTCACCGTAAGCTTATCGCCGATCTTCTTCTCCGAGTACAAGTATTGCCGCAGCATCAGATTCGTGGACACCGACTTCCCGTCCAGCTCCGTAATGACATCATTAACGGCAAGTCCCGCATCCTTGGCCGGGCCGAGTGCGTCCATGACGATAAGACCATTTTTCACATTATCCGGCAGTTTTAACCCTTCCACGCCTTTGTAGGAGCGCAGTGAATCGGTCGTCACGCCCAAGTAAGGACGCTTCACCTTGCCGTATTTGATCAAGCTCTCAATCGTATCCTTGGCCTGATTAATCGGTATCGCGAATCCTAGCCCTTCGACACCCGTCTCGGACACCTTCATGCTGTTGATCCCGACGACCTTGCCCTCGAGATTGACGAGCGCGCCGCCGCTATTGCCTTGATTAATCGCCGCATCCGTCTGGATGACGTCCATCTCCCAGTCGTAGTTGCCGTCATTCGCGAATGAGATCGGGATGCGCCGATGCGGAGAACTGATCACCCCGACGGTCGTCGTCTGCGAGAACCCGAGCCCGAGCGGATTGCCGATCGCAATCGCGGTCTCTCCGGACTGCAGTTTCTCCGAGTCGCCGAATTCCGCGAACACCTTAATCCCGTCCGCATCCATCTCCAGCACCGCCAGGTCGGTAATCTGGTCCTTCCCTTTGACCGTTGCCTTCTTATGCTCCCCATTCGCCAGCACGACCTCGACTTGCGTAGCGTTCTGCACCACATGGTTGTTCGTGACCACATAAGCGCGATTGCTATTTTTCTGGAAAATAACGCCGGAACCAATGCCAATCATCTGCGCTTGCGTCTGGTTCTTATCGGCAGGGTCCTTGCCCGCGCTAATGATGCTCACCACTGTAGGCTTCACCGTATTCACGGCTTTCACCACTTTATCGCTGCGCCATTGCACGTAATCGTCCGTTGACATCGCGGGTGCGGATGCAGCCGCTTGCTGAGCGGGTTCCGTCGAAGTACCGAGGGATGATGCGGCCCAGATGACCGCCACCGCCAGCACAATGCCGGCACCTGCAGATGCTGCCACAACCCCGAGCTTGTGCTGACTCTTCCAGCCCCGCCTGGACCAATCACTCTTCCATGGAGCTGCCTTCGTCACCTTCGTTGTGTAAAAGTCGTCGTCAAACAAGCTCATAGCCGCTTCTCTCCCTCCAAGGACCCGATCTATCCATCTATACCGTAATAAAATAGATTCTCCCCAACGTGCACCGCCACGAATGGCGGCTCTTATGTTTGCCTACACTAATAATAACCTTTTTGATCTAACCACAGGAAAAGAGATTCTAAATCTACGAAGCCTATCATACTATTCTACTAGATTCCTTGAAGAAGATCGAGAGAATACCAATAAAAGGAGAGATTGCCATGAACCGAATCCATTCCCACCTGCAAGAAGTCAACATGATCGCCAAGCTGGCGGATCTGAAGGAAGAGCATTACCGCAACAGTCTGCTGATTAGCGCCTTAATGGAGTTGCTGATCGAGAAGGGGCTGCTGAACCGACAAGAAATCGAGTCCAAGGTGGTTGAACTCGATTCGCTCATGACTCCCGATTCAGCTTATCCCATGTCGTAGATCGGTCGAAATAGGTGTCCATCAGTTTCACCTTCCGGCCTTCCGCCGGCAAGCCACCCTCTTCTAATACATTATTCACGGTCAGTTTGGCCAAGTCCAT
Source organism: Paenibacillus sp. P4_E11 (assembly GCF_056401635.1). Taxonomy (NCBI): domain Bacteria; kingdom Bacillati; phylum Bacillota; class Bacilli; order Caryophanales; family Paenibacillaceae; genus Paenibacillus; species Paenibacillus sp. P4_E11. Next base: position 6,361 of record NZ_JBFUIX010000051.1, read on the forward strand.
CAAATTATGATCCCGGCTTAAATGGGCCAAGTAGACGGACTCCGTCCGTTCGGAAATCATCTCGCATAGCGCTTGGCCTGCTGCATCGTTCGATAAGTGCCCCGTGTCGCCCATAATCCGGCGCTTGATGTTCCACGGGTAGTGGCCGACACGCAGCATCTCGACGTCATGGTTGGACTCCAGGATCAAGGCGTTGGAGTCTGAGATTTTCTCCTTCACCTTACTGCTTACGTAGCCCAAGTCCGTAGCCAGGCTTAGCTTCTGCTCCCCATCATAGAAGCAATAACCGACCGGATCAGCAGCATCGTGAGAGATCGAGTAAGCTTCAATCTGTAGTGATCCGGATCCGAACTCCAGCATTTCGCCGGTTTCCATGACCACCCTCTTATCCTCGGCTAGCTCGCCCAGATGCTTGTTGAGCGCTTCCCAGGTCTTCTCATTGGCGTACACTGGGAGGTCGTACTTGCGGGCCAAAGCGCCGACACCCTTAATATGATCCGAGTGCTCATGCGTGATGAGGATGGCGTCCAGCTCTTTCCCGTGTACGTCCCGCTCCTGCATGAGCTGCTCGATTTTTTTCATGCTCAAGCCTGCGTCCACCAGCACCTTCGCTTGCTCGTTTGCGACGAGCAGCGAATTGCCGGTCGAACCGCTGGCCAATACTGTGAATCGCAAAGACATGACGTTCTCCTTCATCCCTATTTACTTGTATCTAACTAGAACTTCCACACTAAGCGCCCTTATATTTATGTATTCCATCACTTTGTCGTGCCACGATTTTGCGGGTTCTCTACATCGCCACGGAATCCGTGCACATAATACACATCGCCGCCTTCAACCGCCACCCGCCACGTAGGGACGAGCAGTTTTTTCTCCGAGTCGTACAGCTGCCCGTGATACCCGAGCCGAATGTCCTGAATAACTGCGCCATTCTGTAAATACTTCTCGGTCAGCGCTCGCAGCACGGTATAGGCCGGAATGACTTTCTTCTCTTCCTTGTCATCGGTCGCCTCTACCTCGACGAACGATTGTTTATACGCACTTATTTCCCCGTTAGTCATATACAACTCCAGATTCACATCGAACATCGGATAATCACCATGCATCTGGTTCATCCCATACAGGCCATCCTTGCCCGTAATCGGGTCGTAGCGGTACACCTCAGCGTTCGGGATCGAATGATTGGTAAGATCCTTCAACGTGCCTTTACTAATAAATCGATTGTACTTGAGCGGTTCCACCAACGTGACTTTTCGACCGTAGTTGTTCCCTTCGACCCATTTTACCACAATCTCTTTCATCTTGGGTACGTCTTTGGGAATCTCCGTACCGACCCGAATACCGCGATTCTGCAGCAATTTATTGAGCTCGACCGCCTGATCAGCCGTCGTCTTCTTATCTCCGACCAACCACTGATTCGCCCATAGCTCGTAGCCAAGCGTCATATTCAGCAGCAGAAAAGAGAGGATCAATATGGTTTTGGCTCGACTCCAATCCATGTTACCCGACTCCCCTCTCCCCCTGCATAGTGCGGCCGCAGCCCTTACTTGATCGTCTCATATGTGCCATCTCTATACTCGGCGATCCACACCGGATTCAGCTCCATGAATTTGTCCTGCACCACCGGCTGGTAAGCCGGATAGATCGCGGCCAGTAAAGCGCGCTTAGACGAAACCATCAGCCAGTCATCCAGATGCTTGCCACCTTCAATCGTCTTCAAGCTTCGCTCTACCCTGCGATTCTCCAAGGTCACCATCGACCGGTCATAGTTGGCCACAACCCCTTTTTGCAACACAAGCTTGATCAGGCCGAAACCTTCCGCGCGATCGCTCATAATCGGGAATGAATCGTAATACTGGCGGAATGTGAACTGCTGACGGCCGATGACCGGCATCTGTGGAATGGACTTGACCGCGAACTGGCCATTCCATCCCCCATGCTGATTGACGAACGCCACGGCGGAGTTCAGGTTCTCCCGCACATCGTTGCGGCTGTCTACAGAGGGGATCGGGTCGGAATAGCTCATCCACAGCTGATCATTCTTAATCTGCAGCCCCCGCTTCGCATCTGTGTAGATCTGAGACCCGTCACGATTACCGAAGTTCCGCGTATTGCGCGGATCGACGAATAGCGTCTTCATCAGCTGTTCTACCGTCATCGGCTCGAATGGAATGCGGTACTTGGTCATCTCTATCGGCTTGTCGGGCAAATAGATATCGCCATCCTTGGAATGGTAGGTCGTCTGCAACTCATTGAACCCGACATACCCCTCCACGTCTTTAATATTCAAGTCCGCTCTCGCCTCGTAGGTGTTGTATTCGGTCATGAAGAATGTCTTCACATCTTCCTTCACGTCCTTCGTATAGATCCAGATCCGCGTAACCATCTCGTTGTCGAGCGGTAAATCACCCTTCAACTCGAATAGAGACTTCAGAATGTTGAAGGGGACTCCCCCGCGAAATCGAAGCTCTACGCCTGGCTGCTTATTGCGGATCTCTTCCCATTCGAAGTTGGCCGTCATCGTCGATGTGCGCCGGAAGCTGTCGAATGTTCGCTTCTTGAGCGATTCGAAGATGATCGTATAGAACCGATTGTTCGGGTACAGGACGGTATGCGTTTCTTTGCCGGAATGCAGAATCATCTGTTCCGGGAACAGCAGCTCCTCTACCGACACCTGCGTACCGATCGTGTCCGCTTCCACATATTCATTCTGCTTAACCGGATCATGCCGGGGCTCGCTGAATACGAGGAAGTAGCTCTGGACCAAGCTCGAAGCGATGAGTGCCGCGAGTAATATCGATTTCAGCTTCTCCATCATACCGGCTCCCCCTCCCACTGCTGGAAGGGCAACGTGAATGTGACCCGGGTTCCGTGGTTGTATTCTGACTCTAGCGTGATGGTGCCGCCGTGGGCTTTTACTATTTCCCGGGCAATCGACAAGCCTAGTCCTGTGCCGCCCATACTGCGTGAGCGAGCCTTATCCACCCGGTAGAACCGATCGAAGATGCGGCTCAAATCCTTCTTAGGAATGCCGATTCCGTTGTCCTGAACGTGGAATTCCATCCAATTGTCGTCCAGCTTCTTGCTGAATATTTGAATAAACCCGTCTTCCGGCGTATATTTGATCGCATTCGACACGAGATTGTCCAGCACTTGATCAATCTGATCGCGATCCAGCTTCACCTCGCCGATTTGGTTGTCGACACTAATCGCGATTTGAATGTTCTTCTGCTGCAGTTGGAAAGAAAAGCGGTCGGCGACTTCCTCCAGCATCTCCGGGACGTGCGTTCGCACCCTCGCCAGCTGAGCCTTGCGAGAATCGAGACGCGACAGATGCAGCAGATCGTTCACCAGTCGGATCATCCGCTCCGTCTCATTGCGCATCACACCTACGAACCGATGAGCTAACGCCTGATCTTCAACAGCTCCGTCGTCCAATGCCTCCAAGTAGCTCTTGAGCGTCGTAAGCGGCGTTCGCAGCTCGTGGGACACATTCGCCACGAATTCACGACGGGCCTGTTCCAGCTTCTCTTGCTCCGTAACATCCTGCAAGACGGCAATCGTGCCGGCGGCCGTCCCCTTATCCCGACGATAGATCGGCGTGAACATGATCCGAATCGTAACTGGCTCATCCTCTTCATCGTCGCCTACATGAATAAGCGCCATCTGCTGCTGTCCGCGTGTATGGGATTCCACCGCTTCTCGCGGCATCCCGAGGATCTCCCATATTTCCTGATAGCGAATGTCCGTATTGCCGATGCGCAGCATGTGTCGAGCACGTCGATTGATGACGATCACTTTGCCCTGATCATCGGTAGCAATTACCCCATCGTTCATGTTCGACAAGATCGAAGAAAGCTTCTCCTTCTCCTCCTCGTTGAGCGCGAGCGCGTCCTTCAGCCGGTCTGTCATATAGTTGAAGGCATGGCCCAACTGCCCGATCTCGTCGGAGCCTTTTACACGGACCACTTGATTGTAGTTCCCTTCAGCCATCGCAGTCGCTTGTCTAGTAATTTCCTTGATCGGATTCGTAATCGTATTCGATAGGATGACGCCCAGCCCGATCGTGAGCACTAACGCGATAATCGTCCCGGTTAGGAAGATTTTGTTGATCCCGTTCATCGTCTTGTACAGCGGCTCCATGGAAGCCACGATGTATACAACCCCGATCACCTTGGAGCCGTTACCGACTGGCTGCGCTACGATCTTCTTGCGCTCGCCATTCTCATCGATCAGATCCGACTCGTTGTCCTTAATCCCTTGGAGCGCCGAGATCACTTCCGCTTGCAGATTCTTCTGTCCGACCCTGGCAGCATTGCTCTGCAAAGACGTACTTAACACGATTCCGTTCGCATCAATAATCTGGATCTCCGCCGCACTAATGTCGAACAAGCTGTTCACGATCCCGTTCAAGTCGGCGAACGACTTCTTGCTTTCCTCCGTAGCGGTTGCATCCTGGCTTTCCGACAAATAGCGGTCGACGAACCCAGCCAGCAGCCCGGCCTGTGTATTCAGCGACGTGGTGAAGTTGTCGATGAACGATCGCTCCATCGTCCGAACGAAATACACCCCAATGAGCTGCATCGCGATAAGAATCAGCAACACATATATAATAATGAGTCGGGTTTGAATCGTCTGGAACAGCTTCATGCCTTTCATAGTCGGCCCCCTTGGCCTAGACTGGCCCTCCGGTTCTCGGATTCCGCATCATATACCCGAGCCCTCGTCGAGTCATAATGTACTCCGGCTTACTCGGATCATCTTCGATCTTCTCCCGCAGACGGCGAATGGTCACATCCACCGTACGGACATCGCCCAAGTATTCAAAACCCCACACCGCCTGAAGCAGATGTTCGCGAGTCATGACCCGTCCGCAATGCTTACCCATATAATACACAAGCTCATATTCGCGGTGCGTCAGATCGAGCGGTAGACGATCCTTATAGACGATATACATATCACTGTCGATCATAAGCCGGTGAATACGCAGTCCGGTCGGTTCTGCCGCTTCCTGTTGAGAGGGCAGCGACTTATTCTGCCTGCGCAGATGGGCCTTGACGCGTGCCAGCAGCTCTCGGGTACCGAATGGCTTGGTCACATAATCGTCCGCGCCTAGCTCCAGGCCGAGCACCTTATCCAGTTCCGAGTCCTTCGCCGTAAGCATGATGATCGGGATGTCTTTCTTCGCTCGTACTTCCCGGCAGACGTCCATGCCATCCTTCACCGGGAGCATAATATCTAACAGAATCAAGTCAGGGTCTTCTGACAAGGCCAGCTCTACAGCCGCACCACCGTCAAAAGCACAGATGACCTGATAGCCTTCCTTCTCCAAATTGAATTTCAATATTTCCGCAATCGGTTGTTCGTCGTCCACCACCAGGATTTTCCCGTGCACTCCCGCCACCGCCCTGCTTTTCTTTCCATTTTACCACACCCGGTCGAGCTATGCCCACAAACTCCTCCCGTCTGATGTCTCACGCAAATAAAAAAGAGGCCGAATAACGACATCATGGTCGTTACCCAACCTCTGGAAACCCTGGTTTGTTACATAGAAATGAATTTCAAAGGATTCTCCGCTACCCCATTGCGTTGTACTTCAAAGTGCAAGTGCGTCCCAGTAGAGTCTCCGGTACTGCCCATAATGCCGATCTTCTCGCCCTTCTCCACGACCTTACCTTTGGAGGTTAGGACCTGACTCAGATGGCCGTAAACCGTACGATACCCGTTCTGATGATCGAGGATGATCTGGGTGCCATAGCCATCGCCCTTATCGCCTGCATAGATGACGATGCCATTGTCGGACGCCATAATGTTCTTATTGCCGGTAATGTCGATGCCCTTGTGCATCTTGCCCCATCGCATCCCGAAGCTGCTGGAAATGCTCGGGCTTAGGACTGGTCGAGCGAACTTACCTGTTCCTTCTCCAAGAACGACCTTCGTTCCCTTCTTCACCACTGCGGATACCGGTTGTTCTAGCACTTGCTCTTCCAGTAACTGCTCCTCGGCAAGATAACCGTTCTCCTTGGTCAGTTGGAACGTAGCCTTCTTCAGTCCATTCTTGCCTGGCGAGATCGTCTGGGTCTGGCCGGCTCGCATGTTCTCATCCTTCTCATAGACCGTATCGTATTGGATCTCCTGATTCTCCACAACCTTCTCTACTGTACGAACGGTTAGCGCGGGTTTGAGTACCGTCAGATCCAATACTTGGCCTACTTTAATCTTATCGTCTACAATCCATGGATTCTTCTCGTAAATAAGCTGCCGGGGAATGCTCAGCTTCTTGGCAATACAGCCGACACAATCGCCTGGTACTACGGTGTACTTGGTCGGTGCGACGTCGCCTGTCTCCAGCTTCTTCATAATCTCTTGCGGATCGGTTAGCTGGTCCGGCTTAATCTCCTTGGTGTTCATCTCCACCGGTTCTACGAAGCTTACAGATTGGATGACAGGCTGCCCGATCTGCGGCTCGGCCTTGGCCGCCAGTACGCTGACTGCACCCGCCACCTTAGTCGCGGGAACATACTTTGTCTTCACTTGCTCCAGAAGCTGAGCGGCTGCTTCCTTGTCCTTAACTAGACCAACTGCCTTGCCGTTGACGACCAATTCGACACCAATCGCCTTGGTAACCAACAGTTTGTTCACGCCATCGATTGCACCTGCATTGTCGCTTTGGAGGTTGAAAGCCTTTTCAGCTTTATAGTTGACTGCCTCGGAATTCAGGACCATATGTACGCTGGGATTATTTGTCTCTATCTCCTTGTACTTGCCCATAATGAAATCCTCTACCACTTTCGGATCGTTCACGGTACCGGCCAATTGATCGCCGACATACACATGAAACACCTCATACGTGTGAAGCTTCACATATTGGTTGCCGCCTATTGATACGGAAGCCAGGAGCCCAAGAGCGCCTACCCCTTTCAACAGACGAAGCCTGTACGCTCGTAGAATGGAAATCGCGTGATGAAGAGGCTTTCGATCCTTGATTGGTTCAGTCAAGCTTGAGCTTCGGGTCTTGGTGAAAGCTTGCTTGGATTTCTCCATTGCAGCCTTGACCCACTCGGATGCCTTGAATGAGTTCATGATTGTCTCCTCTTACCTTTTTTTGAAACTGGCAAATTTCGACAGCAAATGCCGAATTGCCAATGTTTCTACTTTACCACAGCTAGTCTACTATTTTCAACCGCCGGGACTAAAGTCGTAATAGGTGTGGAAGAAGAGGATCGTGAATGAAGCGAATGTGTAAGCTATTACTCGTATTTTTGTAAAATTTGTAGTAACCTCTTGTACTCTTCCGGTTTCAGATGCTGCTCCACGAGCTTCTCCACCTCCGTAAGTTCGCTAGAGGTAATGCCGTCTTCGACAAGGGTCGAGATCGTTTGCATGTCTGCTTCGGGGAGCTTTGACAATGCAGAGAAGATAACGAGCTTGTCTTCGTTCGATAACTGTTCCTTCTTGGTCTGGAATTGCTCTTCCGACATCACTAAGGCGCGTTCCTGAGACTGGGACGAATTCGTACTTGCGCTATTGCCCGTCTGTGCCCATGCTGCGACAGAGTCCTCCTTTCCAACCTGAGAGGCGCTGCTCTTCGTACCGCTGCCTGGGTCATTGCCAGTGACATTCCCATTGCCCTTAGCCGATACAGGCGCGTCTGCAACAGTTCCCTCTTGACCCAGTATATTCGACTTTCCCCATAAATTACTCCAAATATCTGAAAGTTCGAGAGGTTTCTGTGAAATTTGCAAGTTTAATGGTTTGAGTAGCTGTGTGATGTAGGAGTTTACGATATAAGCTGTCGTAACTACCGAGATGGTACTAACCAAGATGGCACTCACAAGCAATTTGCTGATCCAGCCTACGATCTTCATGTCGATTTCCCGCCTTTTAGCGCTTCCCAGAAGCGAAATCCATATTCTTGCTTCCAGTATTGACGGATTGGCCTTGATTTAAAAGGCTCGGGGAAAAAGAAAACCCGGCCAAGAATGGCCGGGGTTAGAATTATGCGTATATAGGGCGAACCAGATTCGTCTGCTCACGGTTGCGACCTACCGAGAAGATCGCGATCGGGATGCCGGTCAGCTGTGCTACCCGCTCCAAGTAACGTCTAGCGTTATCTGGAAGATCATCCAACGACTTCACTTGCGACAGGTCCTCCTGCCAGCCCGGGAACTCTTCGTAGACGGCCTCGCATTCCGCCAGCACGTTCAAGCTTGCTGGGTAATGGTCGATGACTTCCCCACGATAGATGTAGCTCGTGCAGATCTTCACGGTGTCCAGACCAGAGAGCACGTCGATCGAGTTGAGCGACAAGCCTGTAATCCCGCTTACGCGGCGAGCATGACGGACGACAACACTGTCGAACCAGCCCACGCGCCGAGCACGGCCTGTTGTGGTGCCGTATTCGTTGCCCTTCTCGCGAATCCAATCGCCCGTCTCATTGCTTAACTCCGTTGGGAACGGTCCGTCACCGACACGTGTCGTGTAGGCTTTGGCTACGCCGATAACTTGGTTAATCTTCGTCGGGCCCACGCCCGAACCGATGCAGACGCCGCCTGCGGTCGGATTGGACGACGTAACGAACGGATATGTCCCTTGGTCGATATCCAGCATTACACCTTGAGCGCCTTCGAACAGCACACGCTTGCCGTCATCGATGGCGTTGTTGAGCACGACCGATGTGTCTGTTACATACTTGCGCAGCACTTCTGCATACCCCAAGTATTCTGTCAGGATCGGCTCTACGTTCAAGCCTTTGGAACCGTATACTTGCTCAATCACGCGGTTCTTCTCGCCCACCATCTGGCGAAGCTTGCGCTCGAACTCGCCTGCATCCATCAGATCCGCGATCCGAATGCCATTACGAGCCGCTTTGTCCATGTAGCAAGGACCGATCCCTTTGCGTGTCGTGCCAATCTTATTCGAACCCTTGCTGTCTTCTTCCAGACCGTCAAGCAGCAGGTGATAGGGCATGATAAGATGCGCGCGATCACTGATTCTAAGATTATCTGTGGAATACCCATTCTCATGAATGTAGTTAATTTCTTCAATAAGGGCAGCCGGATTCAGCACCATGCCGTTTCCGATTACGCAAGTTTTATTAGAATAGAAAATACCAGATGGAATCAAGTGCAATTTATACTTTTTATTCTGGATTAAAATCGTGTGGCCGGCGTTATTACCGCCTTGATAACGGGCTACGACCTCGGCACTTTCCGCCAGAAAGTCGGTGATCTTTCCTTTCCCTTCATCGCCCCATTGGGTTCCGACTACAACAACTGTTGACATCCCGCATACCCCCGTAAGATGGTGAGAAACACACACCAAGATAGCCGCACCCGTCGGAGAGCGGCATTACCAGTTTAGCAGTCCCCTATAGCAAAGTCAATAAAAACGAACAATCACACGGTCGCCCGCGCAATTGTTCGGAATTTGTCGTGATAGACGCCTATATAGCCAGCTAACCGGCAGCTTCAGGCACATACTGACGATCCAAGCTGACGAACTTGTTGAAGTTCTTCATGAAGACGAGCTCCACCGTGCCGACTGGCCCGTTCCGTTGCTTGGCGATAATGATCTCGATGATGTTCTTCTTCTCGGATTCCTTGTCGTAGTAATCGTCCCGGTACAGGAACGCAACGATATCGGCATCTTGCTCGATCGAACCGGATTCCCGCAAGTCTGACATCATCGGACGCTTGTCCTGCCGCTGCTCCACGCCCCGGCTGAGCTGCGACAAGGCGATGACCGGTACATCCAGTTCACGCGCAATTCCCTTCAGTGTCCGAGAAATCTCGGATACTTCCTGTTGACGGTTGTCGCCCTTACCTCGACCGTGAATGAGCTGGAGGTAATCGATCAGGATCATCCCTAAGCCCTTCTCCTTCTTCAGCCGTCGGCACTTGGCACGAATATCAGTGACCGTCACGGAAGGCGAATCATCTATATAGATGTTCGCTTCGGACAAAGCCCCAATCGCCATCGTCAGCTTCTCCCAGTCGTCGCCTTCCAGGAACCCGGTCCGCATCCGTGTAGCATCGACATTGGCCTCGGCGCAGATCATCCGCTGGACGAGCTGTGCCGCGCCCATCTCGAGACTGAAGATCGCGACGGTTTCTTTGGCCCGCACCCCGACGTTCTGCGCGATGTTCAGCGCGAACGCGGTCTTACCTACGGATGGCCGAGCCGCCACGATGATCAGATCAGACCGTTGGAACCCGGACGTCATACGGTCCAGGTCGGTGAAGCCCGACGGGATTCCTGTTGCTCCACCCTTGTGATTGTACAAGAACTCGACGCGCTCGAACACTTCCATAAGCACATCGCGAATCGACACGAACCCATTCCCCGCGCGGCGATTGGAAATCTCCAGAATCTTGCGCTCCGCCTCGCTCAACAGGTCGCTAACTTCCTCGCCGCCGGCGTAGCCGTTGCTCACGATCTGCGTGGCCGTGCGGATCAATCGGCGCAGCATCGACTTCTCTTCGACGATCTGTGCATAGTAATCGACATTGGCCGCCGTCGGAACCGCGTTGGCCAACTCGCTTAAGTACGATACACCGCCTATATCTTCCAGCTGCTGCTTGTCCTGCAGCTTGGCGGTCAGCGTAATTAAGTCAACCGGCTCGTCCGCCGAACCCAGTTCCTGCATGGCCGCGAAGATGTGCTGATGCGCCGTACGATAGAAATCTTCGTCACTAACCCGCTCCAGAGCCGTAATAAGTGCTTCCCCATCGAGCAGGATCGCGCCCAGTACGGCTTGCTCCGCTTCCAAGTTCTGCGGAGGGATGCGGTCAAGAAACAATTCCCCAGACATAGCCCTCACCTAACATTTCCTATAATTCCTATTACTTATACCTTCAACCATAATGGCGGTAATGCGATCCTACTTCTCTTCGGTAATCTGCACCTTCACTTGCGCGGTCACTTCCGGATGAATCTTGATCGCAATGACGGTAACGCCAAGCGTGCGAATGGCATCGTCCATCTGGATCTTGCGCTTGTCGACGGAGAGACCTTGCTTCTCCATCTCCTCCGCGATTTGCTTGCTTGTGATCGAACCGAACAACCGGCCGCCTTCACCAGACTTGGCCTTGATCACAACCGTCGTCTCCCCTAGCTTCGCGGCAAGGGCCTGTGCATCTTCCTTCTCCTTGTCCTTACGCTTCTTCTCGGCCTGCTTCTGCTGCTCCAACTGCTTCACATTGCCGTCAGAAGCGATAGCTGCCAGTCCTTGCGGCAGCAGGAAGTTGCGAACATACCCTTCTGACAAGTCTTTCACTTCACCCTTTTTACCTTGTCCCTTAACATCCTTCAGAAAAATGACCTTCATTCGAAAAGCCCCTCCTCTTCGTTGATTTGTGCTAATACTTGCTTCAGCTTCGCTACAGCATCCTCTACCTTGCCTTCCAACTGCACGGCCGCATTCGTCAAATGTCCGCCGCCTCCGAGCCGTTCCATGACCACTTGCACATTAATCTCGCCTAGTGAACGGGCACTAATGCCGATTAGGCCGTCCGTCCGTTCACTTACTACGAACGATGCCATTATGTCGGTCATATTGATCAATGTGTCGGCGGCCTGCGCGATGAGCAACTGCGGGTACTTGCGTCCCGGCGTCGTAACGGCCAACGCGATATGCTCATAGATCACCTCAGCATGCTTGATCAATTCGGCCTTGCGGTTGTACGCCTCCAGGTCTTCCTTCAGCATGCGCTGAATAAGGCCCGAATCGGCACCGTTGCGCCGTAGGAACGAGGCGGCTTCGAATGTCCTCGCACCCGTGCGCAGCGCGAAGCTCTTCGTGTCTACGGTAATGCCGGCCAGCAGCACCGTCGCCTCCAGCACTTCCATCGTCATCCGCTCCTGGAAATACTGCAGCAGCTCGGTTACGAGCTCGCAGGTCGAGGAGGCGTATGGCTCCATGTAGATGAGTGTAGCTTCGTTGATGAACTCTTCGCTACGACGATGGTGGTCGATGACCATAATGCGCTGCGTCATCTGCAGCAGCTTCGGCTCGGCTACCATCGAAGCTTTGTGCGTATCGACGACAACCGCTAGACTGCGTGGTGTCGTAATCTGCATCGCTTGCTCCGGTGTGATAAACCACCGATTCAGCCGTTCGTCCGACTTGATCGTCTCCATCAGCTTGAGAATCGAAGGATTGACGCCCTCCAGGACGATATAACCTTCCTTCTGGCTCATGTGAACCGCCTTCAACACCCCGACAGCGGCCCCGATCGCATCCATATCCGGGAAGCGGTGTCCCATGATGATCACCTTGTCACTGTCGCGAATCAGATCGCGAAGCGCGTGGGAGATCACCCTTGCCCGGACGCGCGTGCGTTTCTCAACCGCGTTGGAGCGTCCACCGTAGAAGGACAGCCGCTGGCCTACCTTGACGGCGACCTGATCACCGCCCCGGCCAAGCGCCATGTCCAAGCTCGTCTGTGCCAGTTGGCCCAGCTCCACCAACGTGTCCATGCCGGCGCCAATGCCAATGCTGAGCGTCATCGGCACTTTGTTCTCAATCGTCATGTCCCGGACGTCATCCAAGACGTCATACCGGGACTGCTCCAGCATACGAAGCGACTTGTTGTTCATCACAATCAGGAATCGGTCGGACGCTGTGCGCCGCAAGAACAGTTCATACTTCGTCGCCCAGCTCGTCAGCTCGCCTGTCGTCTTGGCTAGCATGAGGCTGCGGCTCTGATCGTCCATCCCTTGCGTAGCTTCGTCCAGGTTGTCCATCATGACGATGCCGATCGCAATCTTCTCTTCTTCGAATCGCTTGCTGATCGTGCTCAGAGCCGTTACGTCCTGGAAGTACAGCAGCCGCTGCTCGGCCTTGACCAGGACTTGTAGAATATGCTTACCCACGTTCAGCTCAAGCCGACCGTCCTTGTCCGTCTTGCCCTTCAAGGTCGGGAATAACTCGTGCAAGGGGTCCCCGATTAACGAATCCCGCTTCAATAGCTGGGCCATGTAGGGATTGTTCCATTGGATAGAGCGGTCTTCATCATACAGGATGATCCCGATGGGCAGCTCGTTGAACACCTCATTGCCGGCTTTCTTAACCCGGTGGGAGAGTGTTGCAGCGTATTCCGTCAAGTCTTTGCGAAACGCCTTCTCGGCTGCCAGTGTGTAGTAGGCGAGCACTCCGCCAAGCACAAGACCGACCACGCCTAATATCCACTCGTAGTAACTAAGAACACCTGACAAGAGCAGGACCAGTCCGAATACCCCGTACATATGCAGGCCGTGCCATCGATTCACTAGAAACTTCGGCATAATGTTGCTCCCTAACTCTAGTTATGCTTTTTTCTTGAACCGTTCCCGGATCGGAAAGGCTACGTCGAACAGACCAAGCAGACTGACCATTTGCATTAGAAAAGGGATCAAGACGAGTACGATTACACCCACTACGGTCAATGTTCTCGGCAAAGCCTTTGACCAGCCGCGCTCGTGTGCGATAAAGAACAGGAATCCGAATGCTTGAATGGTGAAAGCAAACAGCATGAGCGGCATTATATTCAGCAGGATCATAAAAATCATGGAATTGTCCGGGCTCGTGTACACATAACTTAAAATCAGTGCGATCAGGTAGTACCAGATCATCGACCGGGGGAGCATCCAATCCTTAGCGGGTTTCAGCCCAGGAATCGCCTCTCCACTGCGGATCAATGCTTTGCGCGCGAGCCAGTGTGTCACGATCGAGTAATACAAGGAAAATCCGATCAAGTACAACGGTAACAGTTGCGTCATCACTTGCAAGATCTGATCCAGTAATTCGGTTGGCACCATACTCTGCAGCTCTGCAGGAAGGGTCTCCAGGCTCGTTCTCATGTAGTCTCTCATCTCATCGATCACATGGAAGCCTGATACGGTCATAATCAAGAGCAGCAGTAGCAATTGCGCCAGCATCGCTACCGAACCGGCTGTCAGCACACTGCGTGCAGATGCTTTCCGCTTATACATCTTCCCGATTACGACGCTAGGCGCCAGGAAGAACAGGAATAAGATTACGGCCACGGTCCCTAGAGCCGCCACGCCGAACACGAATGAAATCACATAGACGGCAAGCAGGACGACGACGTTATGCAGTACGAACCGTTTCCAGTCCAGCCGCACGAATAACACTACAATCGGAATCATCATCAAATGGATCGTCACCAAGACGAGCGGTGTAAACGAAAGCAAGAGCAGCACCATGTAGATGAGGCTCCAAAGCAACGGCTGCTTTTTCAACAAATGTCACCTCTTACCCAAATTACTGTTCATTATATCACAAATGACAAACGCTTGCCCGATTCGTATTCCAGTTAGCGTTCACCAGAAGTTCATTCGGCCGCTTCAAAAAGAAGGGTTTTTCATAGTAAATGTAGAATATATCAAGGTTATTACATCCTAAAGATGGAGGGAATTCATGTGATTGGGAAGAAAAAGATAATGACCTCGATATCCACGCTGCTGCTTACCACTTTGCTGCTGATGAGCATCCCTATGAACGCACTAGCTGAAACCGCTAAAGTGACTTCATTCGTAGCGTTCGGCGATTCCATTACCGTGGGCTCAGAACCCGATATGAACGCTGCTGCTACTCCTTACGGGTATGTTGACCGTCTGTATGAGCAAGCCTTGTTCCGTGGACGTGCTACCGTAGCCAATCACGGCATCAACGGACTGAACAGCACCGGACTGAACAAGCTTATGCAAGCCATTGCCGCAGGTAAAGTCGTGAAGGGCACCGACCTTCAGAGTGACTTGGACGATCCGCGTAAGGATAGCCCGCTTCCGATCGATCAGATGAAGAAAGATTTACAAGCTGCTACTTATATCACCCTTACGATCGGGATCTACGATATTGGAACGGACATCATCCAGAAGTATAAGGAGATGAACGATGAGCAACTAAAGGCATTCGCTGATGAGCGGATTAAACAATATAGCGAGAACCTGAAGGCTGCCTTAACAACCATTACTACCTTAAACCCTCAGGCGAAAATCATTATTGCCGACCAGTATTCACCGATTCCTGCGGTGCTAACCGCTATCTCCCAGAAGCTGAAGCCGATTAAGGAGAACATGTCCGCTGCACTGAAAGCTGTAGTCCAATCGTTCACCGACAAGAAATTCACAGTTCAGATCGCTCCCGTCGCAGAAGCGTTCGTAGGCAGTGAGGGCCTCTTCACCCACATCAGCATTCTTGACGTGCTTCCTACGCAAGAAGGATATGCTGAGATCGCCCAAGTGTTCGCTAAGACGATCTGGGGCGACGTGAAGACTGCTGTGAAAGTAAAAGACTTGATTACTGTCGTCGTGGGCGGCCGTGTGCTGGATACGCCGTTCCTGCCGACCCTGATCGACAATTCCACGTTCGTGCCGCTACGCGAATATGCAGAGGTAGCGTTGGGTGCTAAGGTCGACTGGGTAGGCGAGACCAATACAGCCGTGATCAAGTATGGCAGCAACCAAATAGAGCTCACAATTGGTTCCAAGGTCATGAAAGTCAACGGCACGACGAAAACGATCCAAGATGTTCCGCTCTTTTATCAAACTGCAGGAGAGACTAAGACTTACATCCCGCTCCGTCTGATGGTCGAAGGCCTAGGCCTTGACGTCCAATACGTGGGTGGCAGCCATACCGCCTATATCAACCTATAATTGCACAGCACGAAGGCCGCATGCGATCCTGATGATCGCGATGCGGCCTTTTATTTGCAGCCATCATACTTTCATGAATTTCCTCATCGACAGAAGCGTCCCCGCAACGCCGAGCAGTACACCGATGCCAAGCAGCAATCCTGCGACGGAGACGAGGAATTCGTTCGGTGGAACGAGCTTGATCAGCATCAGGCCAAGCTCCACTTTACTGTAATCGTAAAATTGCCAATACCCGATTAACAGAAGCACGGCAGGTACGAGCGATCCAATAAACCCGAGCAGCGCCCCTTCGATGAAGAACGGCCATCGGATGAACCCGTTGGTTGCCCCGACGAGCCTCATGATGCCAATTTCCCTGCGACGAGCCACAATCGTCATCTTGATCGTATTCGAGATGAGGAACATGGCCGTGAACCCCAGCAGCAGCACGAACACCAGACCCGCGGTTCTTACGAAATCGGTAATTTGGAATAGCGTCTCGACGGTATCTTTACCGTAACTGACTTTGTAGATTGGCGGTGGGGTCTTGCCAGCATTGAGCGCCTCAATCTGCTGTGCCACTTGGTCAACCAGATAAGGGTCGCGTACTTCCACGGTGAACGCATCGTTAAGTGGATTCTCCTCCCCCTGGAAACCTTCGAGCAGCTCTTTGCTGTCTTCTCCCAGCTTCTCACGCAGAATCGTCAGCCCTTCTTCCTTCGAGACGAACGTGACTTTACTGACATCCGATAGACCGGATATTTGCTCCTGCACCGCCTTCACCTGTTGCGCTGGCGCATCGTAATCCATATAGACGCGAATTTCCACCTGGCTTTCAATCTGCTGCGTCAAGGAGTTAACGTTCAACGTCATCATCAAGAATAGGCCAAGGACGAACAGCGAGATGGAGATGGCGCTCACAGACGCGAAGGACATCCACCCGTTGCGTAGGACACTCTTCCCGCCTTCGCGACAATGTCGTCCCAGCGTCTCAATCTTCATAGCCGTACTCCCCTCTGGCCTCGTCCCGTACGATCTGGCCGCTTTCAATGGCGAGGACGCGCTTGCGCATCGTGTTGACGATCTCCTTGTTATGCGTGGCCATGACGATCGTCGCTCCCCGGAAGTTAATCTCTTCGAGCAGCTTCATGATCTCCCACGAGTTCTCGGGGTCAAGATTACCTGTAGGCTCATCCGCGATAATGACCGATGGATTGTTGACAATTGCCCGGGCAATAACGACCCGTTGCTGCTGCCCGCCGGATAGCTGGTTCGGGTATGCTCCAGCCTTCTCCCCCAACCGCACGAGCTCCAGCACTTCCATCGTCCGCTTCTTGATTAGCTTCTTCGATGCTTCGACCACTTCCATCGCGAACGCAATATTCTCATACACCGTCAACTTCGGCAACAGCTTGAAATCCTGGAAGACGACGCCAATATTGCGACGAACGTACGGAATTTTACGCGCCTTCAGTCTGCCCAGGTTAAAGCCGTTGACGAAGATCTGCCCCTTGGATGGGCGCTCTTCCCGATATATTAATTTCATGAACGTAGATTTCCCTGCGCCGGATGGACCGACCACGTACACGAATTCGTTGGAATCGACTTTGACATTGATGCCGTGTAATGCTGTTGTCCCATCTGCGTAAGTCTTCCAAACATCCTGCATCTCTATCAAAATGATTCACATCCCCATTCTCATAATCAAAAAAAGCCCATCACGAAAACTCCGCACGGGCCTAAAAGTTGAGTTTCAATTCAATCGTCAGCTTCCCGACCGTCGTTTTGGCGCTTGTCGCCTGCAAGTATTCCTCGATTTTGCTCGGATAAAAGCTCAAATCGTTCGTTTCCTTCAACTCGCTCACCGTGCCTGGCGGCAGTTGAAGTCCATTGTACATCAGTTCGTCAATTAGAAAGTCGATGGAGTTCTTCGTCTTCTCATTCAGTTCATAGCGGCCAATAATCTTCATTTCCGTATCACCCTGTTTCCCAACGACGGTGATCTTCCCTTCCTCGAACGTGAAGGACAACGTCTCCAGATCCTTGCTCTTCGCATGGATGAATTCGTTGAAATCCGTATCCTTGAGCTGAAACGAATAGCCTCGGCCTTTGAACACCAGGCTTTCCGGCTTCTGATCAATCAGCTCCGTCAGTTTCTTCATCGTTTCGGCCAGAGCGGAGAAATACACACGAACTTGCGGGAGCCCCTTCGTCTGCCACTGCTGATTCAGATCTTGGATCTGACCCACTACGTTGCTTTCCACCGGGAGGGCGGCCAGCTTGCGATCCAGCTCGGCCTGCAGCTCTTCTAGCTGCGTCTTTTGTGCGACGAAATGAGCCTTGAGGTCTCGAAGCTGCGTCCTTGTCACTTCAAGCTGCTCCGTGGCTGTCTTCATTTCTTTATATGCCGCTGTATATCGGTCTAGTGCTCGCTTGTCATTCTTGGCGACGATCTGTGTTTGCTCCAGCACATATAGAGCGTCCTTCCAGCTGTTCACAGACAACAACATCGCCCACACAGGCTTACGTCCGCCGTTGTAATACGCCCTAAGGACATGCTTGGCGCGATCGCGCGTCTGTCGGACTTGCTCGTTCTTCTCCTTCAGCCGTTCCTGATTCTCCACGATCTGCATCGTGGTTTGCACTTCCTTGACCGATAGACCGGCGATCTCCCGGTCGAGCTCATGGATCGTTAACCCCTGTTGCAGGAGACTACGGGTTTGTTCCAATTCGTCGGCCGCAAGAGACTGGCCACCAGCAGCAATCGCTAGCGACAAGGCAAAGCAGAGAAGGGCGAATCGTCGCAGCATGGTGCGCATCAAACTCCCACGTCCTTTCCTAGATTAAAATATACCATGAATCGGGGGAGGGTGACGATAAGAAATTGCTGCTTACAGCAATTCCTCTACAAAGGCGATGTACAGCTGAACCGCCTCCACAACTTGTGCCACTTCCACATACTCATCGATGGTATGGGCTTGCGCCAAGCTGCCGGGACCGCATATAAGCGTTGGAATACCCTTGTCGAGCAGGAAGAACGGTGCTTCGCACGTGGCCGCGAACGCTTCGACGCGGGGCGCGCCGATCCTTCCCGCTGCGGTCCGGACGCGCGAGCCAGCCCGTGTCGCGGCTTGGACCAGCGAATGCTCGGGATCGATGTGGCTCGCGGGGACGAACAAATAGTTGTCGAGCTCATATGTCACTCCGTCGCCATTCGGCTTAGCTTCCCGCAGACAACGCTCGATCTCCGCCCGCACCTGCTCCCTCGTCTCCCCCGGCAGCAAGCGCCGGTCGATCTCGACCTCGCACCAGCCGGGTACCATGCTCGGGGCGTCGCCGCCGCGAATCTGGGTGACGGCGAGCGAGGAACGGCCAACGATCGGATGCGAGCGGCTCTTCACTTCCTCGCTCAGCTTGGCCAAGCCGACGATGTAGGGGGCCATCGTATGGATCGCGTTGTCCGGCTGCTCGGTGAAGGCGGTGTGCCCCGGCGTACCGCGCGTCCGCAGCCGATACCGGGCGACGCCGCGATGGCCGACGCACAGCTGTAGCTCGGTCGGCTCGCCGATGACCGCATAGTCTGCGGTCCAATCTTCCGACAGGAATTTCTTCATCCCGGCATTCTCCCGCTCCTCATCCACGTTGAAGAAGAGGATCAGTTCGCCGCTGAATGGAAGGCCCGCCCGCTTCAGCGTGATCGCGGCGTACATCATGGCGGCCACGCCCGCTTTCATGTCACAGGAACCGCGGCCATACAGCTTGCCGTCTTCCACGGCCCCGCCCAGCGGATCGCGGCTCCAACCCGCTCCGGCGGGTACAACGTCCAGATGGCCGTTCAGGATGAGCTTGCGCCCCAATCCCGGCCGCGAGCCTGCCAGCCGGGCCACTATGTTCGGACGGCCGGGAGCGGCCCAGCTGAACTCCGCCGCAATCCCATGGCGGGTGAGCGTGTCTAGGACGAAGACGGCGACTTCCTCTTCGGTTGTCGTCGGATTCTCGCTGTTCCGGCTGATCAACGCCTGCACCAGCGCGATCAATTCCTCGTTCTGAATCTGTACCTGATTTTGCCTCTGATCCTGTTCCTGATCCTGTTCCTGATCCCGATCCTCGTGCTGATCCTGCTTCTGACCCTGCTCGTCCCCCACTGGCATCATAACTTGCCCCCAATTCTAATCATTTTTGCCTCTCGCCTGCACCTGCAACGTTCCCACGACCTGTCCCTGCCAAAAAAAAAATACTTCTCTCCTATTGTACATAGAAGAGAAGCAACGCGGACAGGCTTTATTTCTCGTAGGCCTGGTATGTTTTCTCATAGATCTTCAAATATTCGTCCAGCCCCATCTTCTTGATCGTGCTCACGTACTCGTCCCACTTGTCGAACCCGACTTTACCGGAGATGAATTTCGCCTGCATGTCTTTCATGTAGGTGTTCAGGTCGTTCTCCAGAATGCGAATCCGCTCGCTGTCCTCGTTCGCGAATACGAATGCCGCCCAAAGCTTCTTAGGGGTGAACGGAAGCAGATTCAACCCGGCCTTCTTCGTAATTTCCCCAATCGCGTGGTCGCCGAAATATTTGTCCCCGGCTACTGAAGGGTTGGCGCCTCCGCCCCATACGACGTATTTGCCAAGCACTTCTTCCTTGTTCTGGCCGTTCGGGTTGTTCGCGACCTCGTCCGTGTATTTGACCTTGCCATCCGAGCCGGTCGTGTACGTCTTCCCTTCAATCCCCATGAAGTACAGCTTCTGACCCTCTTCCCCATAGAAGTAATCGACCCACCGCATCGTCGCTTCCGGGTTCTTGTTCTCCTTCGTGATCGTGAACGTCCCGACCGCCGACAGAATCGTATTCAAGCTCGCGTACAGCTGATCGCCTTTCGGCCCCTTGAGGGCTGCGGATAAGCCGGCAAAGTCGTTCTCATGCTCCTTGCCTACATACGCGTTGTTCGTCGCGAAGTTCACCCCGATCAGATCCTGGGCACCCTTCGCCGCCAGATTCGGCAGTGTCATGGTGAAAATCTCCTGATCCATCAGCTTCTCCGTGTACAGCTTGTTCAGGAACTGCAGCAGTTCCTTGTACCGGTCGTCGGTCTGAATGAATCGCAGCTTGTTCGTGACCGGATCGATGTCGACCATCGGATGATGACCGCCGCGCGTACCAAGCCCGTAGGCTCCCTTCAACGCTTCGATCACGGGCGTAAGCAACTGGCCGGAGGAGAGCGGAATTTCATCGGTTTTGCCGTTCTTGTTCGGATCTCTTTCCTTGAACGCTTTCAATACGGTGTAGAGCTCGTCGATGGTCGTCGGTTCTTTCAGATTCAAGTTGTTCAGCCATTTCTGGTTGACGAATATTTTGCTGGACAGGCGGGAAGGTGTCGCAGACACCAAGTAGGGCAAGGAATAGATTTTGCCATCCGGCATCGTCACGCCTTTCTTCACATCGGGGTTCTCGTCCAGAATTTTTTTGAAATTAGGCGCGTATTTGTCGATTAGATCGTTGAGCGGAATGAACATCCCTTGACCGCCGTACTTGATGAGCTCGGACCCCGACATCCCAATCTTGAATAAAGCATCCGGCAGCGTCCCTGCGTTGAGCAGCAAGTTCTTCTTCTCCGTTACATTCGCCTGCTGGACGACGTCCCATTCGATATGAACGCCGGTCATTTGCTCGTACACCTTCCACATCTCCACATCCTTGAACTCACCTTTGTTGTACGGGCCGGCCATGGCGAACATCTTGAGCGTCACCGGCTTATTCACAATCGGCATTCCGGGGGCGGCATTCAAGTAATCCGGCCCGGTTCCCTTCTTCCCGTCTGTTGTTTTCTTGGCCCCATCCTCTGAGCCTGAACCGCTGCACCCGGCGATCACCGTAACGGCCATGACCGAGGATAAGACGGCACCTGCTAATCTCTTCCGATTTCTCATCTAACATACCTCCCTTTTATATGAGCAAGCTGTAAATCCTTCGTCATGCTGCACCTACCCCTTGATAGCGCCGATCATAAAACCTTTGACAAAATACTTTTGCAGAAACGGATACACGATCAGCGCTGGGACGCTCGCCACGATAATGATCGCGTACTTGATGCCTTCTGCTAACATCTGTTTGGACGCCAGCGTGTCAACATCCTCCATGATCTGCTCCGACATCTGGTTCTGGATCAAGATCTCGCGAAGCACCAACTGCAGCGGGAACTTGGCCCGATCGGACAAGTAGATCAAGGCGTTGAAGAACGCATTCCAATGAGCGACACCGTAGAACAGCACCATGACTGCTAGGATCGGTTTGGACAGCGGCAGGATGATGCGGATCAGCACACCGATATTCGAGCACCCGTCTACGAAGGCCGCTTCTTGCAGCTCGCCCGGAATCGAAGTCTGCAGAAACGTGCGCATGATGATAATGTTGTAGATCGAGACGGCGCTCGGGATGACCATGGCCCAGAAGGTGTTCACCATTCCCAGCGACTTGACGACGAGATAGGTGGGAATGAGCCCCCCGCTGAAGAACATGGTGAACACCAGAATGCCGGTAATCCAATGCCTCCCTGCAAAATCCCGTCTGGATAACGGATACGCGGCGCAGATGGTCATAGTTAAATTGATAAGGGTGCCGACTAGCGTATACAGAATTGTATTGCGGTACCCGATCATAATGCTCGAGTCGCGAAATACCATGCGATATGCATCCAGCGTCACCTGCTTCGGAAACAGCCACACATTGCCCTTGATGACCTCGAGCGGATTGCTGAAGGATGAGCTCAAGATGAAGAGGAGCGGATAGATGACAATGACCGTAAGCAGGATCAGGATGAATGTGTTGACGGCGATGAATATTTTGTCGTTTGTCGATTTGGCTATGGAATCCATGTACGGAAACACCTCCTTACCATAGACTGGTCTCGCTTGTTTTGCGGGCAATCGCGTTCACTACGATGAGCATCGTGAAGTTAATGACTGAGTTGAACAGCCCCACCGCTGTGGAGAACCCGTATTCCGCCCCCAGAATCCCGCTCCGGTACACGAAGGTGGAGATGACGTCCGAGCCGACCCGGTTCAAGTCGTTCTGCATCAGGAATACTTTCTCGAACCCGACGTTCATGACAGAGCCGAAGTCGAGGATGAATAAGATGATCGCGGTCGGGATGAGTGCGGGAATGTTAATATGCCGGATCCGCTGCATGCGGGTCGCTCCCTCCATCACCGCGGCTTCGTGAAGCTGAGGGTCTACGTTGGCCAAGGCCGCCATGTAGATGATCGACCCCCAGCCCATATGCTGCCATACGCCGGACAACACGTAGATCGTCTTGAATTTCGAAGCGTCCCCCATGAAATAGATTGGTTCTCCGCCGAACAGTTCGATCACCCGATTCACGATTCCGGTCTGCGGCGACAGGAACATGACCACCATCCCTACCAAGACGACCGTCGAAATGAAATGTGGGGCATACGTAATCGTCTGCACCGTCTTCTTGAACCGTTTCCCCCCGACTTCGTTCATCATAAGCGCCAGCAGAATCGGAAGCGGGAAGCCCATAAGCAGCTGATACAGGCTGAGCCCGAGCGTATTCCAGATCAAGTCCCAGAAGTAATAGCTTTTGAAGAAGCGTTGAAAATGATCGAGCCCGATCCATGGACTGCCCCAAATCCCTTTGGTGGCGATGTAGTTCTTGAACGCAATCTGTACGCCGTACATTGGGGTGTAATGAAAGATCGCGACGTACGCCAAGACAGGGAGAATGAGCAAATACAAATCCCAATTCCTTCTTAGCTGCCTCCTAAACGATGATAGGATGACTTGCACCTGGGTACCCCCTCCTTTATTGTCAAAATGGTCAGACAGAATAAAACGCTTACATTCGTTTCGAGCCGAACGATTACATTTCGACCCCCAGCTTGTCGTCCTCCACGACTACTTTGTAGCTTCGCAATCGGACCTTTTCCTTCACGAGCGATTTTCCCGTCTTCAAGTCGAATTCCCAGCCATGCCAGGGGCACCGGATAATCTCTCCCTTCCGCCCGAACTTGTACTCATACACCCTCGATTCCAGGGTCGTGCCGCATACGGGCCCCTTGCAGATTTCCGCTCCCTGGTGCGGGCAATAATTGAGCACCGCATAAAATTCGCCCTTAACATTGTAAATACCAATCGAACGGCCTGCAATTTCAAATACGCGATGATGACCTTCGGGGATTTGGTCCGGTTCGGTCACATAATGTACGGTCATCGTCTTGTTCCTTTCCTATAGCTTGTATAATTGCTTGGCATTCTCGTAAAAGATCCGGTGTCTCGCTTCCGGTGGCAGCCAGCTCAAGATGTGGTGCGGCGAATCAAAATCCCAATGCGGATAGTCGCTCGAGTAGAGCAGCATATTCTCGGCGTCGATCATCTCGAAGATGCTCTTCAGGTGCTTCGGATTGGCCGGTTCTTCGATCGGCTGTGTCGTGAAGAAGCAATGCTCGCGGATGTACTCGCTTGGCATCCGCTTGAGCCACGGGACCTGCGCTCGCAGCGCCATGTAGTTCTTGTCCAACCTCCACATGAGGTGCGGCAACCAAGCGACCCCTCCTTCGATGAACACGAATTTCAGCCCCGGGAATTTCTCGAAGACACCTTCACATACGAGGCTCGTGAGCTGGGCCATGAAGTTCTGCGACAAGCACGTATGCCATTCAATGTACCATGTGGGATACCCTGCCGCCGTCGGCGGATTCGCCTGACCCGCCCCTTCTGCTCCTGGATGGACCGCAACCGGTAAGCCATTGCGCTCAGCCGCTTCGTAGATCGGGTGAAAGTAGCGTTGCCCGAGCGGCATCCTTGTGGCGCTGCTCATGATGACCTGTACCATGCCGGGATGCGACCCCAGTCGGTCAATCTCTCTGGCCGCCAGGAAAGGGTCCTGGGCCGCTACCAGGATCGATCCTTTGAAGCGCGAATCTTTGCTGAGCCACGTGTCGATGAGTAAATCATTGTAGGCGCTGCACACGGCAGCCGCAAAGTCCGGCTCGTGCCCGACCGATATGCTGAACAGATTGCCGGTCAAGATGACATGATCCATCTTATACATATCAATCAATTGCTCAATAACAAAATCAGGATCGGAACCTACTTGTCCGCCTCCGGGCGGGATCGCGTCCTTTCGTCCGACTCCGATCGGCGAGTGGTAGCCGGAGAACATCAGACCTAAGCCGGATTCTGCCACCCTGCTTTTCCAGGGCTCCTCCAAGTATGGAACAAGGTCCAAATGGCTCTTTAATGCGTTATGCACGTCGCAATCGATCACTTTTGATTTGGGTATCATCGCGGGTCTCCTCGGTCTATTGTCAGAAGTGTTCTGTAATGCGATTGTAATATATCCCGTTGTGTAGTACCATGAACTTAACCACTTTTATTTGAACGATTCAATCCTTCATCCAAAAATAATTCAGAGAAGGTGCCGCTTTCATGCTGGGAATTAAATCTGTTATTTTCGACGATCGCATTGAGAACTGGCGTATTCCGGATAATCCCGTCCCTCACAACATCATGATCTACATGGTTAGCGGGAAAGTGACGTACTCGTTGAACGGAGAAAAGGTTGTGCTGTGCAAAGGGGATGTGCTGTTCATCTCGGAGGGGACGTTCCGTGCTTGCGATAACGACCCGGAAGGACCGCATCAGAAATATTCCGCGCACTTCCGCGGGTCTGGCCATCCGGTCTTACGGCCATTGCTTGAGAACGCCTATCTGTATGGGCAAATCCGTAATTCCGACTATTTCAAGCAACGATTTTCCATGCTGCTGTTGGAATGGTTCGATCGCGGGGACGGACATGATCTGATCTGCGAGGGGGTATTGCTGGAGTTGCTCGGCTTGACGCTCAAGAGCATCCGGAGGAACGAAGTGACGGTACAAAAGCAGGAGTTGTTGAATCAACTGCAGACATACATCCTGCATAATCATTGCAAGCCGCTGCGGTTGACCGATCTGGCCGATCATGTGCAGCGGTCGCCTAATCACATTACGAAGATTTTCCGGCAAGTGCTGAAGCAGACGCCGATCGACTATATTCATCAAGTGAAAATCTCGATCGGCTACGAGATGCTGCGTAACAATCGGCTGACGGTGGCCGAAGTGTCCGACCATCTGGGCTATTGCGAGCAGTCTTACTTTCACCGCATCTTCAAGAAGTTTACCGGTGTGGCGCCCTCTGCCGTGCAGAAAGGCGGCCCGCCCGCCTTCTTCCCGCATTTGCCGAGTGACCGGCAGGAACACTAGCAGTGGGGAAAACCCTGACCGGGGAGGATATGGCGATGGGCATTGACCGCTGTTGTCATGTCGCTTCATGCCTCCTCCCCGAAAAAAGGTTAGAAAAAAAACACCCGATAGGGTGCACCGCGACACGTATCCTTGTCAGGCTCAAAGCCAAGAATCACGTGTGTAGTATAACCGGATCCCTCGTATCCGCCAAAAATATACACCCTCCTCTAGGGAAAGCGATTCCTGGCTTCGGGTACAGTTACGGCGAAGGAAACGAATGGAGTTTACGATACTTCGAAGGATTCATTTTAAAATATTTCGTAAACATCCGGCTGAAATACAGACCGTTCTCGTATCCGCACTGGCGGGCAATCCGGTCGATAGAATAATTTGTCTGTACAAGCAGCGATTTCGCCTTTTCCATCCGAATCGAGTACAGGTACTTGGAAGGCGGCACAGCGTACACGGCCTGAAACCGACGGGTAAACTGCACCGGATGAATCCCCATGTATTCCACGATATCTTTCATTTGGACATCGCGAAAAGCGTGACGCTCGATCATTTCCTTCGCTTCTTTCATCAACGGGTCGTTGACGATACTGCCGTATTGGGCAAGAGCTTCCGCCTCCATGCAGAACAGCAGCCACAGATCGTAAACGAAATGGGACGCCCAACTCAAATGATCGTTCCGGTTCATCCGGCTTGCCCAGAGCAGATGCCTGAAATTGTTGAACAGCCGGTCCCGCTCGGAAGGGGTGAACTTGAAGGAGAACAACCGGCGAAGCTGGTTCGTCAAATATTCTTCTCCAAGTTTGTCTTCCCCGGCATAATAAAATTTGATATAGAAAAAAGTGAGGGGTGTAACCATTTCGCGGTGAAAATCGTTGTACGGCGGACATAGGATTATATCCCCTGTCGTTGCTTCGCCGGCTAGTTCCCCGATCTCGTACCGGAAGCAGCCGGCTTCGACGGCGATCATAATCCAGCATCGCTCCTGCTCCACCTGCTGCACGAATGCCTGCTTATCTTTCCAATAGCTGCTGCTGATCAAATGAATCGGATGGATGAGCATCGCCGGATTCCCCCTTCCTTATGCCGAGCTTGCATCCATGGTACTCTAGATTCATCCCCCCATCAATAGTGCTGTTGGATCTTAGTGTCTTCCAATCGTCAACATCTTACTTTTTCATTTCCGATTCGATATATTTGTTAATCTGCTCCTCCGCGTCACGGAGCGCCGTGTTAATATCTTTCTTGCCTTGATACACCGGTACAAGCGCAGCATTGGTGAAAATCGACTTAGCCTGCCCGTCATACGCCGTCGAGGGTACCGGCTTGGCTATGGTATCCTGGAAGAAAGCGGACAAGTTCTTGCCTTCCATCCCTTTCAAATCTTTCGCGTACTCTTTCTTGACGCTCTCCTTATTGATGATCGGGATTCTGCCCTGACGCGCCATAATCGTCTGCACCTCGTCAGACAACAGGTAGGCGATTACCTGGAAAGCGGTATCCTTATTCGGGGACGACGGCGGAATCACATAGAACGGCGCGTTCATCTGGGAGCTAGTAGCACTCATCCCTTCGAATCGGGGCAGCGATACGAAATCGACGTTCAGGCCGGCCTCCATCGCCACGGGCAATTCGGTAATATAATTCGGTCCGGTACGCATGGCCACCGTCTGGTTTTTCAGAAAATTGGCTTTCTCATCGCCGGCTTGTTCGTTGCCTGCGATTTTGTAGAAGGAGGTCATTACGTCCAGCCAACGTTTCCAGGAGTCGGTATTGATGGCCGCCTTGTTTGTTTTCGGATCGACGAAGCCGAGCGCCAGCTGGTCCTTGTACACCACGTTAAGCGCATTATATTGGAAGCCCCTGTATTGAACGCCACCATCGGATCTCGTCACCTTCTTGGCGATGTCGAGCAGTTCTTCCCAAGTCATGCCGTCCTTCGGATAAGGAACCGCGAATTTATCGAAGATGTTTTTGTTGTAATAGATCGCATTGTTGTTCAGCTCGAACGGCATCATCAGGAATTCCCCTTTGTCGGAAAATCCCTTTACCGCATCCACGGCACCGGGAACCAGGCGATTGAGGTCAAAGTGGTGCTTCTGGATAAGAGGCGTCATGTCGCCGAGCAGACGCAGCGTTCTCAAATCCTGCAGGCTGCCGAGCGAGTAGGAGATCAGATCGGGGGTTTGCCCTCCGCCCAAGACGTCGGATATGGTTGAGCCTTTAGCGTCCTTGATCGTTTTTAACGTGACATGAGGAAACTTCTTCTTAACGAGCGACTCGATGGTTTCCGCCAAAACGATCGAATTCCCATGGGTAAAAAACGTTAGAGTAACCGGGGCAGGCGGTACCCCGGCGTCGGCTTCGTTGCTCTTCTCTACGGAATTGCCGGATTTGCCGCAGGCCGTAGACATGACAGCTACAAGACTTACGATAATCATCAAACTTAAGAACTTGCGACCCATATGCAACATAATGGACCCACCCTCTCTAATCTCCTATTGTGAAGCCTTCCTCATTTAGTACAGATTTGCCCCTTGCTTCTGCAACGATTGCTGTACCTTTGCCGCCTGAATCTGGCGCGGGTTGACGTTGTCTTGCACGCAGAGCGCCGCTGCGGTACCCGCTGCTTGTCCGATTGCGATGGCGATCGGCTGCACCCGGATAGCCGAATGCGCTTCATGCGTGGCCGATATCGGGCGGCCGCCGACGAGCAGGTTCTCGATGTTCAAAGGAATCAGGGAGCGCAGCGGAATATCGTACCATTCCCCCGGCTTTAGTTTTTGGATGACGGTTCCGCTGCCCGTCGGGTTGTGGATGTCGACCGGGTATGCGCCGCGGGCGATGACATCGTCGAACTTGCACGCCGAGAGCAGCTCTTCGGCCGTCAATACGTGTTCTCCCATTACCCGCCGTGATTCGCGAACGCCGATTTGCGGGGCAGTCGTCTGCAAGTAAGCGTTTTCAAACCCTGCAACATTCCGTTTCAAAAAGGCGACCAGCTGCTGTACTTGACGTCTTCCTTCAATTTCGGCCTCGGTCAGTTGCCACGGATCGATCGCGTCCTTCAATATGACCCGGGTCGTATTGAAATGGATAACGTCCGGCTGGTTCGCATAAAACCAAAGCACATCCTCGCGCGGGCAATCCAGCTCCCCCCGATCTTTCGCCTCCAAGTATAGTCGGGTAATTTCATGTTTGTCCGGCATCCGCGGAATGTCGACATCTGCCATGCGGAAATTAAGCGTCATCGGTTGACTGTTGCTGTCCACTGCACGCCCTTTCTCCACGACGGCTCCGGCCAACGACGCCAAGTCCGCGTCGCCTGTTGTGTCAACGAATATCCGTGCACTCATGTTGACAAGCCCCGCCTTGTTGGCCAATTGAATCGTTTCGATCGTCTTTCCGCCCTCGCTCATCTTCGCTCCTGCAAGAAACGTATGATACAACAGCTTAACTCCGGCTTCGAGACACAGGTGCTCGGCGACATATTTGAGCGCCTCCGGATCGAACGCGTTTCTCGCTTTCGGATGCCCGTACATGCCGAGCCCGGTCATGCCGTCGATCAATTCCTGAAGCACGCCGAATATGATTTGTTGTCCTCCATCCCCCGCTCTGTACGACATCCATGGATTCACCATCATGGCTGTTCCCGCTCCGCCAAGAAAACCGTAACGTTCGACAAGCAGCGTCCTGGCTCCTTCGCGGGCCGAAGCGATCGCCGCGGCGATGCCGCTCGGTCCGCCCCCCGCAACGATCACATCGAAATCCGTATCACTGTTCCGCATGTATTTCCTCTCCCATCCTGTTGTATATGCATTTATTTAATCACTCCCATTAAAGTATAAGGTGAAGTTGCGGAACTTAACGATACAACAATTTAATATTATATGCATTTATTTTCATGATTCCGAGTTTAAATCTCGGATACCGTTGGCACTCCTTGTCCTCATACTCCAGCTTGATCAACCAGTCCGTATAATCGGCGAGCGTGCGATTCTCTATTTGTGCAACCAAATTTTCTATGTCGTTTGCGGGCAGCGATCCAGCCTCGTTCGGCAAAAATAGTCCATCTCCACTCCAACAATCGCTTTCTGCATAGTACCCACTTCCCGAATCTCAACTGACCAACAAAAAACAGGCAACGCTAAGTGCGCTGCCTGCCTTTATATCAATCTTAGTTATCAGTTGTGTAAGGGAGCAAAGCGATTGTACGGGAACGCTTGATAGCGATCGTCAACGCACGTTGATACTTCGCGGAAGTACCGGTTACACGGCGAGGAAGAATCTTCCCACGCTCGCTGATGAATTTCTTCAGCGTCTCGATATCTTTATAATCGATGTGCTTGATTTTGTTAACGGTGAAGTAGCAAACTTTACGACGCTTGTTGCGTCCGCCTTTGCCACGGGAGAATTTACGCTCGCCGCGCTCTTCGTTGCCAGCATCTCTTCTGTTGTTCATGCTCATGCGACTGTCATTCCTTTCTACCTAAAATGGTAAATCATCATCTGAAATATCGATGGGCTTGCCATCGTCTGAGAACGGATCTGAATTATCCCGTGTATTCCCGCCGTTATTACGGTTGCCACCGCCACCGCCGCCGCCACCATTGCCACCACCATTGTTATAGCTTCTTCCACCTTCAGAAGGAGCTTCTTCCCGGTTGCCGCCGCTGTTAGACGACTCCAGAAAACGAACGTTATCCGCGATTATCTCAGTCACGTATACACGTTTTCCTTCGTTATTGTCATAATTGCGTACTTGAATACGGCCTTCAACCGCAGTCAGCCGCCCCTTGCGTAAATAGTTCGCGCATGTCTCAGCAAGCTGTCTCCAAGTTACAATATTGAGAAAATCGGCTTCCCGTTGTTGGTTTTGTTGGTTGGAGAACGGACGATCTACCGCAAGCGTGAACTGAGTCACGGCAACCCCTGCTGGAGTATAACGCAATTCAGGATCTCGCGTAAGACGACCGATCAGAATAACACGATTTAACAATTCAAATTCCTCCCCATCACGATCGGTTCACTCGGCGTTCCGAGATTAAGCGACGTCTTTAACGATCAGGTAACGAATGATTTCATCGGAAATCTTCATCACACGGTCAAGCTCCGCGATAACAGCTGGGGTCGCATTGAAATGTACCAATACGTAGTGCCCATCACGCATCTTGTTGATCTCATACGCTAGACGGCGTTTACCCATAACGTCATGCTTTGTGATTTCGCCACCGTTGTTGATGATGCCTTGGAATTTTTCGACTGTCGCTTGAACAACTTCTTGTTCAATATCCGTACGAATAATGTACATCACTTCATACTTGCGCATGCTTCTTTCACCTCCTCTTGGACTTAAGGCCCTCGTTCAACGAGAGCAAGGAGCGAGACTTGCTATTCAAAACTCGCACTTTAATATAATAACAGAACACCCGGGCCATTACAAGCAACTTGTCCTCCCGCGTCACCCTTCCCTTGTAGCATTGGATAGTGTTCCCATGGTTAGAAGAGCTCGACCGGGAGGACACTAGGAAGGAAGAACAAGTATACTGATTTCTCACGGAGGTATCCATTATGGGTGAACAAACAGAATTCAGGCCTGGCCAGCGGGCCCCGAACGACGGAACTTATATCGAAATCGGCGACAGAGATATCCACATGGGGATAAACAACCCGCAACAAGTTACGCTTCAGGCTGGGGATAAGTTCCCGCAGACCACCAATGAAGACCGTATGTGGAAAAAGAAAAAGCAACTGGACTAAACATCCAGCCCTACAGCCTGTCCGAGGAGAGCATCTGCTCTCCTTTCTTCATGTTCTTCTTATCATGCAGTTCTTATCCCACACTCCCATTTTCACTCATCAAAAAACGACCCCGAAGGGTCGTAGGTTTGATATGTATGGCGGAAAGAGTGGGATTCGAACCCACGCACGCCTCGCGACGCCTAGCTGATTTCGAGTCAGCCCCCTTGGGCCTCTTGGGTACCTTTCCGCGTTAGCCCTGCCGCATACAGAAAATGCGGACAAAAACTATTGTAGCACAACCCTCCTTTGAATAGCAACCGAAACTTTTCGCCTTATTATCGGTTCATTCCACTACTTCTGATCGAGAGACTCCCCTTTGGAGGCCAGCACTTTCTTCATCTTTTTCTCGAACTCCAATCGCGGAATTAATACGCTGTGCTTACAGCTCACGCATTTGATCCGGATATCCATCCCCATTCGGATGATCTCCCATTCATTCGTTCCGCACGGGTGAGGCTTCTTCATCTGCACGATGTCGCCTAATTGAAACTGCTTCCGTTCCATCTCTGCACCCTCCCTCCTTCATTACGTAATTCTATTTAGACTTGCGTACGGAATTTCATTCCTTTTTCATCAAATGTCTTCTTAATCAACGCATTCATCTGGCGGGTCACCGCTGGCTGTGCGTTCGGTTTGCATTCCGCAATAACCCGAATGACCACTTCTGTGGCGCTCATCGTTTGCACACCTAGCACTTCAGGCTCTTCCACCATATTATCGTTTGCCTCATAGCCCTTCTTGAGCGTTTCCTTGATCAGTACAATCGCACCATCAATATCGACGTCATGGGCAACGGTTATATCCAATACGGCCATGGAATTGTTCACGGAATAGTTGGTCACTTGCACGATGGACCCGTTCGGAACAATGTGCACCTCTCCCGTCCAACTACGGATACGTGTAACACGGATACCAATTTCCTCGACAGTCCCTTTGTTCGCCCCAATCTGCACGACATCCCCAACGGCGAATTGATCCTCGAAGATGATGAAGAACCCGGTAATGACGTCTTTCACCAAGCTCTGAGCACCGAAACCAACCGCTAGTCCGATGACGCCAGCACCCGCGAGCAAGGGAGCCAGATTGAAGCCGAATTGATTCAACACCATCATAATCACGATAAAATTAACTACATAAGCAATGATATTGCCTACTAACTTTCCTAAGGTCTTAGCCCTGCGGGGATTGAACTTAAGCGGTGACCGCTCTCGATCTATCATAACATGATTCAATGCTTTCGTTGCCATCTTGTTCACGAATCGGCCTACGATCAGGATCAAGAAGATTTTTAGAATGATCGCTCCATAATGAATCCAGAACATAGGATCGGCAATTTTGTCCCATAACTCCTGCTTGAACGCGCTCCACTTCGAAGCTGATAAAGAATCTAACACTGTTCTCTCTCCTTCTGCTAGGACGACCGAAGTTCTATCCTTAATCCAATTTGACGTATCCACCCTCGACTGGAGTGAATATGCCGCGTATCTCTACATGCTCACTTTGGATAATCCCTTTGACCTCATCCAGCGAGCTGCCCGGAAACTCAATGCTTAATGCGCAGCCTGCTGTTATTTCCTTGGGCGTTGGTCTAATGTCAATTTCGATATCGGCATACTCAAGCAGCATTTCCGTTCTCAACGCTTGTTGGGTCGAATCAAAAGCAATAACGAGCAGCCCGTTCAACATGTGCATGACCCTTCCCTTCTCACTTCGAGGAAAATAGTTGAATCTCCCAAATCACACGTATAAAACCTTTCTTTTATTCGTATACTAGTAAAAATTACAAGCATGCGGAGGAACCTTATGAAGTTCTCGTTAGGATTTCAGAACAAAACCGAGTCCGTATTAAGCAAATTCAACTATACCGATACTAATGTGACTGAGCATCTCACTCAGAGGCTCTACGATTACTTTATAAGTGTCCCCTCTTATAAGAGCATTGTATTCGTATGTATCGGTACCGATCGCTCCACAGGCGACTCGCTAGGCCCTCTTGTAGGCACTCATCTCTCCAAGCACCACTATTCCGGTCTGCATGTATTCGGTACACTGGACGAGCCTGTTCACGCTATGAATTTGAACGACACCGTCCAGCACATAGAACGCTTGTTCCCTGACGCTTATATAGTAGCGATCGACGCCTGTCTCGGCCAATTAACAAGCGTGGGACATATCACGGTGGCAGATGGTCCTGTCAAGCCAGGTGCTGGTGTTCAGAAGGAATTGACCCCTGTTGGCGATATGCACCTCACGGGCATCGTTAATGTCGGCGGATTTATGGAATATTTCGTTCTGCAGAACACACGACTCAGTCTCGTGATGAACATGTCCGAGATCATGGCTCGCACACTCTTCCGCGCGATGTTAATGAGCCAACGGATTCACGCCTTCAGCTACCCGAAGATCGATTAATCGCTTCTTTTTCTTCCGGAGACAGCGCGTAGGATGATTGCCCTTTATCCAATGGCTTGGCGTAAATATACGTCTCGTCGCGTGTGTGAATACCGGTCAATACGACCCCATCCTGGGATTCATCGACAATCGCGACTGAAAAGCTCAGATCGCTACCCCGATCACCGAATGCATTATACCGATGCACACCCACTTTTGATTTCATCTTTTTCGCGGCCGCTTCCAAATTGGACAGGCGGCTTTTCTGTTGCTCAGATTCCGATGCGGTTTGCTCCAGTCTTTCGTTAATTTGCATCAGCAATTCTTCGATATTGTCTACGCTTCCTTTATTCATGACTTGCATATAGTTGTTGCGTAACTTCCGCAATTTCACGGATAACCTTATCGAGCTGATTACTAGTAWGCATACAACTACCCCTAATCCCAATGCCACCCATGCGACTGCACTCAGAGACAGCCAGTCATCCCAATTCATCCATTTGCCCTCTCTTTAATCCGAATCAATCATCTGTATCGCTTATCGCGTATAATGCTGGCCTATTTCCTTAATCGCATGTACAAACTGTTCAATCTCATGATCCGTTGTATAGTAGCCGATACTTGCTCTTACAGCTCCACTTCCCAGTGTGCCTATTGTTTCATGAGCGAGTGGCGTACAGTGGTAACCTGAACGAACTGCTATCTGAAATGATTGATCAAGAATAAATGCTACCTCGGATGCTTCCGCTTGTCCCACATTAAAGGCTACAATCCCCGTTTTATTTTGCCCTAACTCTGGTCCATACATCACAATTCCAGGTATCGATTGCAGCCCCTCCATCAGGGTCTGAATCTGGTTCCATTCCTTGTTATGGATTCGCTCTACCGTTTCATTACGAACAAATTTAACACCTTCAACAAGACCTGCAATGCCGACCGTATTTTGTGTACCTGCCTCATATCGATCCGGTCTGACTCGGGGTTGCTCAATCGCTTCCGATTGGCTACCCGTCCCTCCATACAGCAAGGGCTCTATATCAAGCTGTGGGGATATGTACAACCCTCCCGTTCCTTGAGGACCGAGCAGTCCCTTATGCCCCGGAAAAGCCATCATATCGATCCCCAGCGCTTGAACGTCGATGTCCAATAATCCCGCTGTTTGAGCCGCATCCAGGAGCAGCTTCACCCCGTGTTTCTTCATCAGTTGCGCGATGGCTTCAAGGGGCAGAATCGTACCTAACAGATTAGAGCTGTGACTGCACACTATCAATGTAGTGTTGGGTTGAATGAGTCCCTCTAGCCGGCTCAGATCTACGTTGCCTTTTGCATCCGAATGCGCATATGTCACTTCAACTTGATGCACGGCCCTCATATACTCCAATGGTCGTCTAACCGAATTATGCTCCACTGCTGTGCATATGACGTGATCGCCCGGTTTCAAATAACCTTGGATGGCCAAGTTGAGCGCTGCAGTCGTATTCAATGCATAACTAATATCATTAGGGTTCGCAATATGGAACAGCTGTGCCAACTGCTTCCTACCCTCGAATAATACTCGACTCGCTCTTACACCCAGTTGATGGCTCCCCCTGCCAGGATTCGCCGCATAGTCCGTTATACATGTCGTCATTGCTGCCGCAACAGCTGGCGGTTTGGGCCATGACGATGCAGCATGATCGAAGTACAAGACACTCATTGCGCTCCCCCTTTCTCCCTCATTCACCTATAAAGTCCGAAAAAACATACCTCGATACGATTCAGCATAGAACTCGCATAATCGGTACCTTAGTATGTTTTCGAGGTTACAACATAGTTCATCTTCAGCTTATCTTTCCCTCAAGCAACTCCAACAACCGTTCCAAATCATCTTTGGAATAATACAACAATTCAATCTTTCCTTTATTGTTGCTGTGTTTGATTTTCACTGTTGTCCGATAGCGGTTCCTTAAGTTTTCTTCTAACTGATCGATATACGGATCCTTCCTCTTGTTGGTCTCCTTTGGTTTTTCCTTAGAAACCGTCTCTTCAAGATTCTTGATCATTTCCTCTAAGTGACGTACACTCCACTCATTCTTAATCGTTTCATCAGCTAGTTCTTTCTTCTGCTTGTCGTTCTTCACTCCTGCAATTGCTCTTGCATGTCCCATTGATAATGTTCCACGTGAAACATGTTGCTTAATCTCTTCCGGTAGCTGCAGCAATCTAAGGAAGTTAGCAATGTGCGATCTACTCTTACCTACCTTCACAGATAGCTCTTCCTGAGTCAGAGAGAACTGTTCGACTAACGCTTGATACGCGTTAGCAATCTCAATTGCATTCAGATCCTCGCGTTGTACATTCTCGATCAGAGCAATTTCCATAACCTGCTGATCGGTGAATTTGCGAACAACCGCGGGAATCCTTTCTAACCCACACTGCTGTGAAGCCCGGAATCGACGTTCACCTGCAATGATCTCGAACCCTCTAAGAACGGAACGGACAATAATCGGTTGAATCACACCATGCTCTTTAATGGAAGCAGCAAGCTCACTAATCGAATCTTCATTGAACGTCTTTCTCGGCTGATAAGGATTGGGACGTAGTTCTTTCAATGATATGTCAATGACTTTGTCATCATCACTCACATTTAGTGATGGGATTAACGCATCAAGACCTCGCCCTAATCTTTTACTCATAGGAGATCACTTCCTTTGCCAGCTCCATGTAGACTTCCGCTCCCTTAGACTTAGGATCATATGTAATAATCGATTGGCCATGGCTTGGCGCTTCACTCAACCGAACATTTCTAGGGATGATCGTTTGATACACTTTTTGCTGAAAATATTTCTTAACTTCTTCAATAACTTGAATACCCAAGTTCGTCCGAGCATCGAACATCGTCAATAAGACGCCCTCAATCTGCAGGTTCGTATTCAGGTGTTTCTGGACAAGTCGTACCGTATTCAACAGTTGACTCAATCCCTCCAACGCATAATATTCACATTGAATTGGAATAATGACGGAATCCGATGCAGTCAATGAATTGATCGTAAGAATACCCAATGATGGCGGACAATCAATCAGAATATAGTCAAACATGTGCTTAACCAGATGTAAAGACTTCTTCAATCGGACTTCTCTTGATATTGTTGGAACAAGTTCGATCTCCGCACCAGCCAACTGAATCGTAGCAGGGATGATCTTCAAGTTGGGAATCGACGTATCTACTATCGCATCCTTGGGGTGCACATCGTTAATCAATACATCATAAATGCAGTGCATAACATCAGCTTTGTTAATCCCAATACCGCTTGTTGTGTTCCCTTGCGGATCTATATCAACAAGCAAGACGCGCTTACCTAGCGTAGCAAGAGACGCACCCAAATTGACAGACGTGGTGGTCTTCCCTACRCCACCCTTCTGATTGGTAATCGCAATAATTTTTGACAACACATTCACCTCGATGGAAATCCTATCAAACAATGATTTTCATAGTTTTATAGAAAAGTTATAAACTCACTATACCATATTACAGATCGACATTCACCTTTAGGAAAGCAAAACAAAAGCTCCAACTTGGAGCTTTCCAGCAAGAAACAATTATGGTTTGTTTTTCGGTATGCGAATAATGAATTCGTAGTGATCCTCATGATCTTTCTCATCTGTTTTGATCGTAAGTCCCGTACCAGCAACCATCTCTACCGACTGGCGAATGGTATTCAGCGCGAGGCGAATGTCCTTGGAGAAGCTGATCCGTTTGCTTTTCTTGATCTTAATCGTTTCTTTGTAAAAGGCAACACGTGCTTCTGTTTGCTTCACGTTCAGTTCTTTCGTTATAATATCGTCCAATACTTTGAGCTGCAACTCTTCTGAATCCAACGATAACAGGGCCCGTGCATGGCGTTCCGTTATTTTCCGTTCCATTAGTGCTAGCTTCACGATCTCCGGCAATTGCAACAGTCTAATCTTATTCGCAATCGTGGATTGGCTTTTCCCTAAGCGCTGAGCCAAGCTCTCTTGGGTTAATTCATGAATATGCATCAATTGTTCGTAGGCCACTGCTTCCTCGATTGCCGTCAGGCCTTCTCGCTGCAAATTCTCAATAAGCGCAATTGAAGCAGCTTGCGAATCATTGATCTCCCGTACAATCGCTGGGATGGTGTCCATACCCAACTTCTTAACAGCTCGCCAACGACGTTCACCAGCTATTAGTTCAAACTTATTATTCCTAACGCGCACAACAATCGGTTGGATGACTCCATGCGTCTTAATGGTTTGGCATAGTTCTTCTATTCGTTCATCATCAAATATAGTACGCGGTTGATAGGGGCTAGATACAATCTCCCCCACCGGTACATTCTTAATTTCTTCGCCAGACGCTCTATCGGATAATCCAAACAGCTTGGATATTTGTTCTTTCATAGTATGCCTTATCACCCAATCTTTGAGATACATCTATTCTGAACGTACAGCTTTATGTATTAGATGTTCATGACATAATAAGTCGCCTACTAACGATCTTTACTCTATATAAAATTCTCCAGAAAACCGATTTTTCCTGCTTCTAAATTATGAACAATTATGAATTCGGACGATTCGTCTCATGTTCCACGTGAAACAATTATACAAGTGGTTGCTTGATCGGCAAACCAGCTTTTCTTGGGTATTTGCTTGGAGTCGAGCCTTTTTTGCGGATACAAATAATATGTCTTGCAGAGTTTTCAATAGGGAGTTCGAAGTGATGGGTTTGTTCAATTACGCCTTTCAGCTCACGAAGACTAACCGAGGATTCCGTAATCTCATCAGTAGGATCTGCGCCCTTCATAGCAACGAAATATCCACTCGGTTTCACGAAAGGTAAACAAAACTCATTCAATACGTTCAATCGAGCTACAGCACGTGCCGTTACCAAATCATACGCATCTCTATGCTCGGCTTGTCTTGCTACATCCTCCGCCCTGCCATGAATGCAATTCACGCCCTCTAACCCCAATCGGGACACTAACTCGTTAAGAAAAGAAATCCGTTTGTTCAATGAGTCAACAATGGTCACACGAAGATGAGGGAACATGATCTTCAACGGAATGCTTGGGAAGCCTGCTCCAGAACCAATATCCGCTAATGAACGAACAGATGCAAGCGGAACAAAGAAACTCAGCGCAATAGAATCATAAAAATGTTTAACGAACACTTGTTCCCGATCTGTGATCGCCGTTAAATTCATCTTCTCATTCCACGACACTAGCTCTTGATAGTACATTTCGAATTGATTCCATTGTTGTTCAGACAAGGAGAGCTGCTTTGATGCCAGCAGCTCTTCGAACTTGATTTTCAATTGATCCATAAATTAACCTCTTGAGGCAATGACTTTGTTATAGTGTTCCAAGTAAACGAGTAGAATTGAAATATCTGCCGGCGTTACACCGGATATGCGTGTAGCTTGCCCGATCGAGATTGGACGAATGTCAGACAGCCTCTGCTTCGCCTCATTGGCGATCCCGTGGATCGCTCTGTAGTCGATATCATCCGGAATCCGCTTCTTCTCCATCTTCGTCAAGCGTTCGACATGAGCTAATTGTTTCTCGATGTATCCTTGATACTTAATCTGGATCTCAACCTGCTCCTTCATATCCTCTGTCAGGGCAAGCGGCGATGAGGACATCCGTTCAATGTGCGAATACGTAATCTCAGGACGTCTCATTAGGGAGAGTAGATCCACAGCATTGTTCAACGTTACGGTACCCGCATCCGTCAGTATTTGTTGAATTTCCGGTTCAGGACGTACCTTCGTCGTTCTCAACCGTTCAATCTCCAGCTCCACTTGTTGTTTCTTATGCTCGAAGCGAGCGAATCGCTCATCCGAGATCAAACCAATATCGTGACCAATTGGGGTAAGACGCAAGTCTG
This sequence comes from Paenibacillus sp. P4_E11, assembly GCF_056401635.1. Lineage (NCBI taxonomy): Bacteria > Bacillati > Bacillota > Bacilli > Caryophanales > Paenibacillaceae > Paenibacillus > Paenibacillus sp. P4_E11. The sequence goes on from NZ_JBFUIX010000051.1 coordinate 46,328, forward strand.
CATTGTCATGACGTAACAATAAACGGTACTCCGCGCGCGATGTAAGTAGCCTGTAAGGCTCACTTGTCCCCTTGGTAACGAGATCATCAATCAGAACACCGATATAGCCCTCCGAGCGATCCAGGATGACAGCTTCCTTCTCCTGCACTTTGCGTGCCGCATTAATACCGGCCATAATACCTTGACCCGCAGCTTCTTCATAGCCGGATGTTCCGTTAATTTGTCCTGCTGTGAATAAACCAGGCAAGCGCTTCGTCTCCAAAGAAGGCCACAACTGAGTAGGTACAACCGCGTCATATTCAATCGCATACCCAGTGCGCATCATCTCGACTTTCTCCAACCCAGGGATGGATCGAAGAATTTGCAATTGAACATCCTCCGGCATGCTAGTTGAGAGTCCCTGCACATAATATTCGGAAGTGTGGAGCCCCTCCGGCTCGAGAAAGATTTGGTGCTTCGGCTTGTCGCTGAATCGAACGATCTTGTCCTCGATCGAAGGACAATAGCGAGGTCCAGTACCTTCGATCGCACCCGAGAACATCGGTGCGCGATGCAGATTGTTGTTGATAATGTCGTGTGTTTCCCCGGAAGTATACGTAAGCCAGCAAGGCAATTGTTCATTGGACGATTCCGTAGTCTCGTAGGAGAAGAACTTGGGCTGCTCATCACCTGGCTGGATGTCCATCTTGGAGAAATCAATCGTTTCCTTATGAACTCGCGGCGGAGTTCCTGTCTTAAACCGCACCAGATCGAATCCTTGTGCCCTTAGAGACTCGGACAGCTTCACAGAGGGCTGTTGGTTGTTCGGCCCACTCTCGTACATGAGCTCCCCCATAATCACTTTGCCGCGCAAATAAGTTCCCGTTGTCAGAACGACCGCTTTCGCGTGATACTGCGCACCTGTCTTCGTCACAACACCCTTACAAGCACCATTCTCTACAATTAACTCTTCGACCATCCCTTGGCGAAGTGTTAACTGGTCCTGCTTCTCAATCGTCTGCTTCATCATGTGCTGGTACAGAAACTTATCCGCTTGCGCACGCAAAGCATGCACAGCCGGCCCTTTTCCCGTATTCAGCATACGAAGTTGTATGAATGTCTTATCTATGTTACGGCCCATCTCGCCGCCCAACGCATCAATTTCCCGTACTACGTGTCCCTTGGCCGGCCCGCCGATTGACGGATTACACGGCATGAACGCCACCATATCCAAGTTAATCGTCAGTAGCAGCGTCTCGCAGCCCATTCGCGCTGACGCAAGAGCGGCTTCGCAACCGGCATGCCCTGCTCCAATGACGATAACATCATATTGACCTGCAACGTATCCCATGTTAGTTCCCTCCCACCTATACATCTTTCACAATTATTTACCCAGGCAAAACTGCGAGAAAATTTGATCGATCAACGACTCCCCTACAGAATCGCCAATCATCTCCCCTAGGCTCTCCCAGGCACTCCGTATATCGATCTGTATTAGATCGATCGGAATACGGGCCTCTCCTGCTTCTCTCGCTTCCTCAAGCGCTCTCCGCGCTGATTTGAGTAAATGGATATGTCTGACGTTACTGACGTAAGTAAGATCGCCGCTTTCCAGCTGTCCACTGAAGAACAAAGAACTTATCGCCTTCTCCAGATTATCCATGCCTTGCTCTTCCTTCACAGACATACGGACGACACGTTCTGCAGGGATTTGCTCCAACAAAACCTTTTCATCGATATGACTGGCTAAGTCCGACTTATTCAACACTACAATACTTTGACGATCCGCGATCTGCCCTAACAGGACTTTCTCGTCCTCATGCAGGGGCTCATTCTGATTCAGTACGAGAATAATCAGATCGGCCTCCGACAGCGCATTTCTTGATTTCTCCACTCCGATCTGTTCGACCAGATCACTAGTCTCCCGGAGCCCAGCCGTATCCAGAAGCTTGAGTGGAATTCCGTTCACGTTCACGATCTCTTCTATAATATCCCGCGTCGTTCCAGGTATATCCGTTACAATTGCTTTATTATCCTGGGCCATAGCATTCAAGAGTGAAGACTTACCCACGTTAGGTCGACCTACAATAGCCGTTACGATACCCTCGCGCAGTACCTTCCCCTGCTCAGCTGTCTTCAATAGAGCATCCAACCGACCGATGGCTGTCACGCATTTGTCCCGAATGAAGCTATTCGTTAACTCTTCCACATCGTGCTCCGGATAATCGATATTCACCTCGATATGAGCCATCAATTCAACAAGCTGGTGGCGTAACTCCTTCACTTGACGGGATAGTGTCCCCTCGACTTGCTTCAATGCGATCTTGAACGCTCGGTCCGACTTGGCACGAATAAGATCGATGACCGCCTCAGCTTGAGTAAGATCAATTCTTCCGTTCAAGAATGCCCGCTTCGTGAATTCCCCAGGCTCCGCTAATCTTACGCCTTGATCGAGAATGAGCTCCAACACTTTCTTAACGGAAATAATCCCACCATGGCAGCTTACCTCAACGACATCTTCCATCGTGAACGAACGCGGAGCTTTCATCAGGGTTACCAAAACTTCCTCTACTCGCTCATTCGTAGCGGGATCGATCACATATCCATAATGTACGGTATGGGAGTCCGCTTTCGCTAATTCCGTCTTCGAACGGAACAAGCGGTTTACAGCAGGGATGGAGTCCGGGCCGCTAATGCGAATAACCGCAATCCCCCCCTCCCCTAGGGCAGTCGATATAGCTCCGATCGTATCAGTTAACATGTTGCAAACACCTCTCAAAGGGACTCGTCGGGCTACTTCACCTTCAGCACAATGTCCCATTCTACGAAAAAATGCAATGACTTCGATCATCGAAAGTCATTGCATGTCTTATATACGATCAACGAAGAGCGATGACTACTCTCCGATTCGGATCTTCGCCTTTACTGTATGTCTTCACACTAGGATGGTTCTGTAATTGAGAATGAATGACTTTGCGTTCTTGCGGGGACATCGGCTCGAGTACGACTTCCTTACGAGTTCTAATCACTCGCTTAGCTAATCGATCCGACAGTTCCTCTAGGGTCTGCTTGCGACGATCACGGAAGCTCTCAGCATCGAGTACAATTCGAACATGAGACATCGAATAGCGATTGGCCACGATATTGGTCAAGTATTGGAGCGAGTCCAATGTCTGCCCTCTTCGCCCAATCAAGATTCCAAGCTCTTGGCCGCTTACATTCATCCGAATACCATCATGGGTTTCATGACTGTCAATAGAAGCTTCAATATGCATGGTACGGAACACCTCGAATAAAAAAGCAGTCGCTTCTTCAATCGGGTCGGGGACCCATTCCAACTCAACCTTCGCTTCCTTGGTTCCGATCAAGCCGAACAACCCTTTACTTGGTTGCTCCAGAACTTGGATTTTCACCCGATTTTCAGTCGTGTTCCACTGGGCTAATCCAGATTTCACGGCATCTTCGATTGTTTTCCCCGCAACAACCATCTTTTTCATTTCGCTAGGCCACCCTTATTCGATGATCGACCATATAGGAAATAGGACTGAACGACGGTGAACATGTTGCTGTAAACCCAGTATAACGGAAGCGCGGATGCAAAATTCATCGACATGACAAAGATCATGACCGGGAATATGAACATTAACGCTTGCATTTGCGATGTCATTTGGTTCGCCATCATCTTCTGTTGAAGGAATGTCGAAATCGCAGCTAGAACGGGCAATATATAGTAGGGATCGGGCGAGCCGAGCTTCAACCAGAGGAACGTGTGTTGGCTGATTTCCCCGTTACGCATGATCGCGTGGTACAAAGCAATTAGAATCGGCATTTGTACTAATAGAGGGAAACATCCGGCTAGGGGGTTAACCCCATTGCTCTGGAACAGCTTCATCGTCTCTTCCTGTTGTTTCTTCGGATCATCCTTATACTTCTCTTTAAGCTTCTTCATTTCCGGTTGAATCAGTTGCATCTTCTTGGAGCTCTTATATTGTTTCAAGGTCAACGGCAACACTAGGAATCGAATCATAACCGTGACGATCAGAATCGATAAGCCATACGAGCCCCCAAAGAGATCGGCGATCCAATCCATTAACGATGAAAGCGGATAAATAAAAAACTTGTCCCAAAATCCGTTGGCCGGATTGATTGGATTCGTCTCAGGGCTCATACTGCCGCATCCAGCTAAAACCAGAACCATAAGAGAGAGCAAAGTAAGTGTATAGATACGACGACGGGTCAAAATAAGCTTCCTCCTAACCTTCTTATCCAAAAACAATATACCACAAT
>NZ_JBFUIX010000052.1:0-50256 GCF_056401635.1 Paenibacillus sp. P4_E11
GTATTTGGCGATAAAGTTACGGTTAGACGTATTAGAGAATCTCTTGGCAGGCGGAAGTCGTTGTGCCTATCGGATAACCGAAATGAAATGAGATTAAAGTTCTTTTTCGTGAAGGTAAGAGATGGCTTCAGAGCGGGTAGACACGTTCAGCTTTTTGTAAATGCTGCTTAGATAATTTTTCACGGTACCCGTTGTCAAAAATAATTCGGAAGCGATCGTTTGATTTGATTTTCCTTGTTTCAAATTACTTACAATCTTTCGTTCCTGTATGGATAACCCACTCAACTTTTCATTTGTATCGGGCTGATGAAGAGCTTGGGCAAGACGCAGTTGAATACTGGAGGGAAAGTTGATTCTCCCGTCCAGACAGTCCTGAACAGTTGAAAGAATTTTCCCCGTCTCCACTCCCTTAACCAAAAAGCCGCTTGCCCCATGACGTATCGCTTCCCAAATGTAATCTTCATCCTCAAAAGTTGTTAGAATCAACACCTTTATATCAGGGAATTCCTTTTTGATTTGCTTGGTTGCTTGCAGTCCGTCCAGTTTCGGCATATGGATGTCCATCAATACAAGTTGGGGGCGATGCAATTGTACTTGCGTTATCGTTTCCAAACCATCACCCGTCTTAGCTACGACTGTATACATTTCCATACTTAATATGGCCGCTAAACCGTCACGGATTAAGGGTTGATCATCTGCTATTAGAATGGTTGCTTTAGACAATGGACTCACTCCGTTCGAACATTTCGGTTGGATAAGGTATCGTTATCTCCAGTAATAAACCACCGGCAGCCTCATTTTTGGATAGGCACATCTGTCCTCCAACATCCTCAACTCTTTCTTTCATTGCGTTCAAGCCAAAGCCATATACAATTTGCAAAGGAGGCTTCCCATTATCGGATAAGAGAAATCGTATGTGCTCAGCATCACGAGTCAATGAGAATTGGAAAAAGCTGCTAGAGCCATGACGAATTCCATTGGTCAACCCCTCTTGCAAGGCGCGAAATAAGGTGATCTCGATCATGGGTGACAATTCAGGCATTGCCATGTCTATTTCGTAAACAATTTCCACGTTGGTTTGTTTCTTCGTTTGGTCGATTAATTCCAACAACTCGGGTATAAGCTGGTGCCCCGGGATGTTTTCACGCAGCAAATGTACGGAGATTCGCACGTCGTTCAGACCGCTGAGAATGTTTTCTTTTGTTCTTTCGATCATCTCAAGTGCAAGGGAATAGTGGCATTTCTCGATAGCATGAGCTGCTGTTTGCAGTCCGGTCAACGCTGATGTTAGCGTATGTCCCACTGAGTCGTGAATGTCGCGGGATATTCGAGTCCGCTCCTGTAATTTGGCTTTACGTCCCAGCTCAATTGAGGCGATTCGCAACTGTTCATTGTCTTTGGCCAATTGATTTTTTTGTTGAAAAGCAATTTTCGCAAGCAAGCTGATGCCGAATATGGCCAAGTATTCGATGACGCGTGGGAAAATATAATAAATCTGGTCAAATGGAGGAAAGTGGCGATAGATCCAAAGGCTCAGCACAAAGCCGGTATAGCTAACTCCAGTAAATATAAACGAGTAGACTCTAGATTGATGGAAAGTAAATTCGCCTATTAGAATTAAAATAAAAACCTGTGCCAAAAAATCTTCTGACAATACTGCTATGACTACGGCCAATGAAAGTTGAAAATATAAAAACAGGATGCCGACTATTCGTTGTAAATCGACTTTAATGATGTAATCTCGAACTAGGACAATCGTAATATAACTGCCTATCAGCAAACAGAGTCCAATAGAAAACTTAGTCGTATGGAGTAATAGAACGCTTGCGAAGGCTATGACGATTATGGTGAGAATTAACGTTATTCTTCTGTTTAACTGCGTATCCATTGAAGTCCCCACATGGAATGGAATATGTATTCACCTTATGTTATCACAAACATGACTTAAGTCATATGAAAATAGTAAATAGTACCCTTTATAGATTGAAAAAGTGGTTTGTTAGTAATCTTCTTCGCCTATATTTCAGCGCTTCAGGCGGYCCTAATGAAGCGGGGATCGGAGTGTGGCTGTTGTTGATCGCTAACGCTCGCTCTTGGTTCATCATTGAAGCTCATCCTTGTTGAAGGTGATTGAAATTCCCTAATTTACGCACAATAAGAATGCTTCCTAATGAACATAGAGACGAAAAGGAATAAATTAATGATAGATGCTGTTATAACTGCCATAACAAAAGCAAACAGGAGAAAGTCCCTTTATCATTTTACGAGAGTAAGGAATTTGCCGACTATTGCTCATTTCGATGCTCTATTGTCTAGCAATCATATAAGTCCCCACTTAGCAGGTGAACGCCGTTCAGAAGCCAAGAAAGTGAACTTTAATGATTTCTCGGTAACCATAAATGCTCATATTAGGATTCCGGACAGCATGATAGATCCTGGTATCACACAGGAACAATTTCGGTTGTGTCTGGACCAGCATGTGTTTTTCTGGCCCACCTTAAAGGATTGTCAGAAAATGATGGACACGTACGCACGAAGAGAAACGGAAGAAGATTTTGCTGTGCTGGAGTTCGATGCGTACTCCCTATTATTTGAGCACTATTCCTCAGTCAAGTTATCTAAGTACGACTCGGGGAGCTCGCCGCGATTTCCAGCTCATTGTTCTTACAAGAAAAGTCTAGGTATGTTTCTACCCTTACTAAGCTTCAAGAGCATAATGAATAAGACAGTTCCAACAAATGCGTCTGAAGTACGAGAAGTGCTTATTGAAGATCAGCTTACCAACGTGTCCCGATATTTACGGGCTGTTTACGTCGATCGTAGCCAAGTCGTACCTGAGTGCTGGAGCGATCTGGTGAAGCCTATGGCAGAATTGCAAGTCAGAAATGCAGAATAAGAGTTGTACGCTTAACCTACAAGGACCGCTGGAGAGATTTTCTCCAACGGTTTTTAGCTTTGAACCGAATTTCAAGGAGTTTCTTTGGATTTCACCCAAGCGRGATACCAAAGGGGCAATCCGACATATTTGCCGCGTTAAACAAGATGTTTATGATGCTCAGAAATGATTTGTCCACATTAGTAACCTCGCTTCCGGCCATAATCTTCGGAACTGGGGTTGACACTGTCCGGGGTCGAATCTATAATGGTCATAGCAATTATGATCATGTCTATTATGATGGAGGTTACCATTGGAATTAGAAAAGTATATAGGTGTTATCGTACACCGGGCGGATTTAAAGCTTAATAATTACTATCAAAAAGTGGTAAATCCTTTTAATATTACGGTAGACCAATGGGAAATATTGGTTATTCTTTGGGAAAGGGAGGGAATTACTCAAAAAGATCTGGCGGAAAGGCTTTATAAAGATCAAACGAACATAGCCCGAATGCTGTTTAAGCTTGAGAAGAAGGGCTTTGTTCATCGCATAACTCATGAGACGGACCGCAGATCGTTGCGTGTATATTTAACCGCAAAAGGCAGGGAAATCAAAGCGGATATTCTTGTTCCGTCGATAGAAGCCTATAAAAAAACGATCGAAGGATTATCCGAGGAAGAAGTTGAAACATTTAGAAGAATACTTGCTGTCATGTATAACAACGTTAAGGACCTATAGAAATTCAAGTTTCGTAGCTTTGAGATGTTTTTGGCCATATAGATGCTATGGCAACTATATTCAAGACCATTTATTATTGCTGACAATTTCTTTTTTAATTTTATACTTGCTAAGACAATTACCGCTTTGGCAATTAAATGAAGAGGTGCGAGAATGGAAAAAGGTGAAAGCAAGACAGGAATTTTTGACGTCCGTTATAGAGCGTTGACAATCGGCATCATTTTGGCTGTTACTACCGTAGCATTCGAGGGCTTGGCTATTACGACGATTGCTCCCGATTTGGCACGGCATTTAAACGGTATTCACTTATACGGCTGGATATTCAGCGCCTTCCTGTTGTCGCAAATATTGGGGACGATGGTCGTCGGCCAGCAAATCGGTAAAATCGGCGTGTATCGTTCATTTTCCTTGTCTATCGTAATTTTTGTGGCGGGTATCCTGATAGCGGCCACCTCCATGAATATGCCGATGTTAATCGGGGGGAGAGCGTTTCAAGGCTTTGGCGCCGGGGCCATTGTAACATGCGTTTACTACAGCATTACATTAAGCTATCCCGATGCACTTAGAACGAAAATTTTGGCCGCATTTTCCAGCGCTTATATTTTGCCCGCTTTGATCGGGCCTTATTTTGCCGGGTTGCTGGCCGAATATGTATCGTGGAGATTCGTGTTCTGGCTTGTATTGCCATTGATCGCATTGGCCGTATTGCTGACACTTCCTTCATTTCTCAAGCTTCAAGCGGGTAACATTCCTGTTAAAAAAAGCAGCCGCAAAGAAGGATACGCCTTATTGCTGACTATAGGCACGGGTCTGTTGCTGGCCGGATTGGGGTTTGTGTCCGATTGGAAAGGCATTGCACTTTCGCTTATAGGGTTGATCATCATGATTCGGCCTCTGCAAAAACTGCTCCCCGATGGCACGTTCTTCATCAAAAAAGGGCTACCGGCAACAATTGTATCAAGAGGGTTGTATGTTGCGTGCTACGTTGCCACCGAGAGCTATGTTGTATTGGCTTTGACGGAGGTTAAGGGTTTGTCAGCAGACCTTGCCGGGTTGATTGTCGCCGCAGGAGCGTTAAGCTGGTCCACCGCAGCTTGGCTGCAATCCAAACTGGACGAAAGGGATCGCGGTCGTGGAAGAAAAAAACGGGTTACTTTCGGTATCGGTTTAATGATCGTGGGTGTATCGCTGGTCATAACGGCCGTAGGGCTTGAGAGCGGCGGAATTGTATTTGCCATGATTTCGCAAATATTTATCGGCTTCGGCATTGGCTTGGCAAATCCGACTACGGGAGCCATTGCGCTGCAACATGCTCGGCCAGGCGAGGAAGGAGAGATTTCCTCCCATCTTCAATTCGTCGACGCCTTTTGTCCGGGATTGAGCATCGGAGTAGGCGGCGCTTTAATCGCCGTAAGCGAACATTTTAGTCGAGGTATCTTTACGGGGATTATGTTGGCCTTATTTACTCAGTTGCTTTTCGTAATATTGAGCTTTATCATATCTTTCCGTATTGCTAAGAGACGCAATTAAGAAGTATATCTCAGGGATATATAGAAAAAGGATGGAAACTCGTCAACAAGATTAAAATGAAATAATAACTTTATGGGCAGTGAAACTAACCACAGTGGGAGAGCGCATCGCTGGCAGTGATGAGTTCAGGAGATCGTTCCCCCAAAGGTCCGCCAAATCGGCAACCAAAACGGCTGAATGAGTTGTCTAGCTTATAATCAAAAGCTCATGTCCAACAGACATGTTTTTCTTTTTGTTGTAGGGTATGCTACGCTATATATATCGACAAAAATATCCAAAGAACTAGGAGGTGATGCCCCATGACAACTCAAGAAGTACCCAATAGATTAGCCAAGCAAAAATCACCATACCTGCTCCAACATGCATACAATCCGGTCGACTGGTTCCCTTGGTCCGAAGAAGCTTTTGAAATCGCCAAACGCGATAACAAGCCAATCTTCCTATCTATTGGGTATTCGTAGTGCTGCTTAAATCAACTTGCCATTGGTGTCACGTTATGGAACACGAATCATTCGAAGACGAGGAAGTAGCGGAGCTTCTGAACCGCGACTACATCTCCATCAAGGTTGACCGGGAAGAACGCCCGGATGTTGACCATCTATACATGCAAGTGTGTCAGGCGATGACGGGCCAAGGCGGCTGGCCGCTCACGGTCATCATGACACCGGACAAGAAGCCATTCTTCGCCGGGACGTATTTCCCCAAGCATCGGAAATTCGGACGCTATGGCATGACCGACTTGCTGCCGCAAATTGCTCGGAAATGGTCGGAAGACCGGGAGCGGGTCGAAACCATCGGCGAAGAGATGACGGAGGAGACGCGCAAACGGATGGAGTCGAACGTGCAAGGCGATCCGTCAGATGAGTTGTTACATAAGGCGTTCGAGCAGTATTCGCAAATGTTTGATGAGACCTATGGCGGCTTCGGCAGCGCCCCGAAGTTCCCAACAGCGCATAACCTATCGTTGCTGCTGCGCTACTATAAGAAGACCGGTGAGGCTAAAGCGCTTGCGATGGTAGAGAAGACGCTCGACGCGATGTATCGCGGCGGGATGTACGATCATATCGGATATGGGTTTGCCCGCTACTCCACGGATGAGAAGTGGCTAGTCCCCCATTTCGAGAAAATGCTATATGACAACGCGCTTCTGGTGATCGCCTATGCGGAAGCCTTTCAAGTGACTGGGAAGCGCCAATACGCCGATGTCTTGAATCAAATTCTGACCTATGTCCTGCGGGATATGACAGACGCGGAAGGCGGCTTCTATTCGGCAGAAGATGCGGACTCGGAAGGGCATGAAGGCAAGTTTTATGTGTGGTCTGAAGAGGAAGTCCTTGAAGTTCTTGGAGTCGATGATGGAGAATGGTTCTGTGATCTCTATGACATTACGGCGGGTGGCAACTTCGAGGGAGCGAGCATTCCGAACTTGATCGAGATGACGCCGGATCGATTCGCCCGGTTGAAGGGGATCACGGAGCAGGAACTTCACACGAAGCTTGAGCGATGCCGTATAGCCTTGTTCGCTTACCGCGAAGAACGCATTCATCCGCATAAGGACGACAAGATTCTCACTTCCTGGAATGGCTTGATGATTGCGGCGTTATCCAAAGCCGCTAAGGTTACGAACCGTCAAGAGTATGCACAAGCGGCGCGGAAGGCTGCGGACTTCATCCTGGCCCGGCTCCGCCGTCCAGAAGACGGACGCTTATTGGCGCGATATCGCGATGGAGAAGCCGCCTATCTAGGGTATGTAGATGACTATGCATTCTTCGTCTGGGGACTCCTTGAGTTGTATGAAGCGACATTCGACATTCACTTGTTACGGACCGCCAAGGAACTAACGACGGACATGCTCCGATTGTTCTGGGATGAAGAGAAGGGCGGTTTGTTCTTCTACGGCTCAGATGGGGAACAGCTGCTGACGCGGATGAAAGAGATTTACGATGGCGCCCAGCCCTCCGGCAATTCAGTTGCGGCGATGAATCTGCAGCGTTTAGCCCGCTACACTTATGATGCTCAGTTGGCGCAACGTGCGGAAGAGCAGCTCCGTGCCTTCACAGGGACGGTGGACCGTTATCCGGCAGGCCATGCGCTGTTCTTGTCTGCTGTGGATTTCGCAATGGGCGCTCCGGCCGAGATTGTCATCGCCGGTCAAGCGGATGCGCCGGAGACACAAGCTATGCTTGCTGCGGTGCGCGGGCGCTTCATGCCGAATACACTTGTCATCCTGGTTCCAACGGGTATGGAGGGGGAGGAAGTAAGGGCTGCCATTCCGATGGTGCAGGACAAGCTGCCGCTTGGCGGCAGAACGACCGCGTATGTGTGCGAGAACTTCGCTTGTCAAGCACCTGTAGCGGATGTGGAAGAACTGGAGGAGCTGCTGGGACTCAGCGGAGTCGACTACAAGAACCCATAACCTGCAGCCGCACCGACGATCACGACGATCCAGGGCGGCAGCTTCCAGAAGACGAGCAGTACGAACAGGATCGCAGCGATCAAGAAATCGAGGGGCTGTTGTACGCTGGAGGTCCAGATCGGGTCATACAGTGCGGCTAGAAGTAAGCCTACAACAGCTGCATTCATACCAGTTAACGCACCCTGCATACGTTGATTGCCTCGAATGCTTGTCCAGAATGGGAGTGCCCCGACGATAAGCAGGAAGGCAGGGAGGAAGATAGCGGTTGTGGCGATAAGAGCCCCCGGCAGCCCCTTAGCCACAGTGCCTAAGTAGCTGGCGAACGTGAATAATGGTCCTGGGACGGCCTGCGTCGCACCATAACCGGTCAGGAATTGGGCGTGATCGACCCAGCCAGTCGGAATTACTTCCCGTTCCAGCAAGGGAAGCACGACATGTCCACCTCCGAAGACGAGTGCTCCGGAGCGGTAGAAGCTGTCGAAGAGGGCAACCCATTCATTCGCTGTAACGGCGCGAAGGAGAGGAAGGCCTACGAGTAGGGCAACGAATAGCAGCAGAAAGCTCAATGCCTTCGTTCTACTAACAGCTACATTCACCCTGCTATCGAAGCCGGAAGCCTCAAGCGATGTTTGCCCTGGAGCGGTTGTGTAGTATAGTACCCCGAAGACGGCAGCTGCAACAAGTAGCAGCACTTGAGAGAAGGGCGATACCCAGAGCAAGCAAACGGCTGCTGCTATTACAGCAATCGAAGCGCGTACGCGATCAGGCGCCAGCTTCTGCCCCATACCGAGCACGGCTTGAGCTACGATGGCGACGGCGACCAGCTTCAAGCCATGAATCCAGCCCGTATCAGTGATACCGGACGATGTATGCTGAAGGAATAGTGCGAACAAGGTTAGCGCGATAATAGAGGGCAACGTGAATCCCAACCAAGCTACGATACCTCCGGCTATCCCGGTTCTCATCATACCAATGCCGATCCCAACCTGGCTGCTAGCTGGACCGGGCAGTAGTTGGCACAAAGCGATGAGGTCGCTATAGCTATGTTCATCCAGCCATTGGCGACGAATGACGTATTCATTACGGAAGTACCCAAGGTGAGCAATCGGACCACCGAATGAAGTAAAGCCGAGCTTCAAGGAGACTAAGAACATTTCAAGTAGGTTGTTCCAATAAAGTTTGCGATTCATAGGACGGTTCTCCAGTGAGGGATGAAGTATACGTTAGTTCCGAACCTACTATAGCATAGTTCCTCGCAGCAATGTAATAAGAGTCAGTGAAGAAGAGCCCTTCGTTCAATAGGAAACGAGGGGCTCTTCCGCATACAACAGCAGTGCTTACTTCAACTGCAACATAGCCTTCCACAGATCAGCGCCCTCATAGCCGAGTCGCCAGGAGGCAACTCCGGCTAGATCATACTTCTTGGCGATTTGCAGACGCGCTTTGATCGTATCTTCATTCTCCATCCAGAACACATACCGGTATCCGTCCTCAGAGTATTCAACTCGATATTGCTGGAACTGGCTGTCCCATGTTGAGGTTGCTTTCTTATTCGCGATCAGGGCCGGGACATCTTTCATATAGATAGCCCGATTGCTCACTAACGCTCCGTTGCCATCGATCTTCCACTCTCGGACGTAATAAGGAATGCCGAGCAGCAGCTTCTCACGCGGAATCCCATAGCTCAGAAATTCCGTTATTCCTTCTTCCGCCCATTGCAAGCCGGATACGGACCCCGCCGTTGGACTACCGGAGTAATGCTGGTCGTAGGTCATCGTGATGATATAATCGACGACTCCAGCAAGCTTCTCATGGTCGAAGGCAGACAGGTGGTTCCACTTCAAGCTGCCTCTAGGTAAGTCGATGGATACCGTCAACCCGCTAGCATGTGCGGCCGCTGACAAATTCGTAATGAAGGTGGTGAATGCTGCCCGATCTTTACCGGCGATACTCTCGAAATCGACATTAATCCCTTGTACACCTAGCTGAACGCTTCTTGAGACGAGCGCTCCGATGAATTTCTGCTGCGCCGCAGTGTTACCCAAGAATTGGGAAGTCAAGCTGGCGTCGAATTGATTGCTCACGAGAGGGTGGACCTCATAGCCACGTGCTTTTAGCCAATTGACCGTTTCCACCGTGGACGTGTCCTTCAAGTTCCCCTCAGCATCATTCAGCTGGAACCACGTGGGGGAGTCAACATCGAGCCCTTGTGTGTTCTGCACTTGCTTCTGAATCGTATCCATAGCTGAGGAACCGTTCCACCCCCAGAACAGCAGCTTGTGGAAGTTGTTCCAGATCGAGCTGCCATCATACAACTTAACCGATGCGTTGGCATAATGGGAAGCATAGTATAGCGCATCGGAAATTTGATTGTAATCGCTAACAAACGTAGAACCTTGATATACACGATAGAAAGGGTAATTATTCCATATTTCTTTGCCATTCTGCTTGATTTTGATATGTAAATACCATTGGGAATAGGCGATAGCCTCATCCATACTGACGAATTCATTGATCAAGTTGTCGTTCTGGTACACCTTGTACGTCTTCATGTTGGTATAAACCGTTTGTTTGTTATCGATTCTTTCCACGCGGGAATTAGACCAGTTCAACGATTCGTTAATCGCATCTTCCAGGTAGGCAAATGTCCACTCTGGTGCGGAGTAAGTTCCTTGAACGATTTTATACTGTGCGGTGCCAGCACGACGAGTCTCTTTCTCAGCAGCTGTCAGGTTGTCCCAGATCCAGCGGTTGTTCGTCAAGTCAATAACGTGCGTATTCGTGTAGTACTTGGAAGCCTGGATCGCGTCCTGCAACTGAGTGAACTCCCAGCTATCGAGTGTAATCTCATCCTGCATCAAGCGGTATCGTGGATAATTGTTCCATACCCAGCCGCCGCCCTGCATATCCCGAATGCTGACGTATCCCCAACGCTTCGCCTCAGCAATCGCTTCATTCAGCGTGGCGAACTCCCAAGTGGGAAGCGTAATATCGTTCTGATAGATTCGGTAACGGGGAAAATTGTTCCACACCCAGCGGCGTGAACCGATTTCTTCGACATAGCTGTGGTTATACCATTGTGCATATTGCGTAGCTTGCTGCAGGCTAGAAAACTCGGATAATGCGACATCATTCTGATACACCCGGTATTTGGTCGTCTTATCGGCAGCTGATACAGCAGCTGGCGCAAGCAACGCGATCGTCAACACCAGGGACATAAGCGTCATGCTCTTCTTCATCGCTCACTCCTCTTTCTTTTTCTCGACTCTACTAATCTATAACGAGAAGAAAGAGAAATAGTTTCGTGGAAAATATTACATATCGAAAACAAAGGACGCCCCGTCGGAGCGTCCCTGTGTGTTCATATGATTATGAATCGTGAATATCGGCGAACATCTCGTCATCAATATCCAGATGAATCTGGCTGCGATATATCCGCTGATCGTATTGTTTCAACACGTAACGCTCGATCGCTTCCAGCATATTCGCTTCGATCAGAATCTGGCTTCGGCCTTCAGCTGTAACTTCGGCGGAGTAACCCAGTTCCTCGTCCCACATCAATTCGACATTGACCTGCGAAGGATTCAGCTGTTTGCGCTCCGCGACGTTCATACAGATCGCATTCACGATTTCCTGTTCGCTTAATCTCATTCCTGGAACCTCTTCTTAGGAGTCACATTTTTGCGATCCCGGAAGTATACGAATATACGGCGAATGACCATAATCACGACTACAATCGCCAGGATGTTGACTAACATCCCTAAGATGTTACCGAAAGCACCCATACCTCCGAACAATCCACCGAACATCAGACCGGCCAAACCACCAATCATCATGCCCTTCATGAATCCGCCGCCGCCGAAAAATCCAGGTTTAGACGCAGTAGTACCGGTTCCAGCAGTCGTCCCAGATTTCCCGGGATCGGTCTTCGTCACACCGCTGCCTTTGGCTGGAGCTGTGGGGGAATACGATTTGCTCGGAGCCTTGTATGAACCGCCCACTTTCCCCTTCGCTTCCGCACTGTTTGCTGTGCTGAAGGAGACGACCAGCATACATGCCATCAGAATCAGCATTAATTTTTTCATCGAATTGTTACCCTCCTGTTATAGTGCATACTTTATTTGTTCCAATATACTACTACGAATATACAGCGCCCAGGTTTCATATTTCGCAGCACGGAATATGATATAATAGAAAATATTGTTGAACCATCGACAGAGGTGCTGCTGTGAATACATATCCGGATGCTTATGTCCAATATCTGGTCCATTTTCACGGGGATCGGGATTGGTTTGAATGTCATGAAATACTAGAGGAATACTGGAAAGATCACCCGAATGACAAGCGAAGCCGAACTTGGGTCGGGCTCATTCAAGTCGCAGTGGGGCTATACCATCAGAGGCGGGGAAATCGGGCTGGCGCGATGAAAATGTTGGAAAGTGCGGAACGGAATCTCGATCTGATCGAGATGAGCGGGCTCGGCTTGGATCCTGAACGAACGATTCAGCTGATCCAGCAGCGGCGCCAAGAAGTCGAACTTTCGGATGAAATGAAGCCTTTCGTCGATCTGAACCTGCCTATTGTCGATCCTATTCTAATGCAACAGTGTATCGCGATATGTCGAGAGTTGGGAACAGAGTGGCAAGCTGCTAGCCGAATGGAAGAGCCTGAGCTCTTACATCGACATACATTAAGGGATCGAAGCGACGTAATTGAGGCAAGGCGAGTAGAAGCGGAACGCAGACGGTTGCAAAGGGGAAGTGAGCTTTGACAACCCGGACAGCTGCCAATCAGATTGTTGTCGTGGATGATGAACCAAATATTACGGAAGTGATTCGGTTATACTTGGAACATGCGAATTATGAAGCCCAGATCATGAATTGTTGCTCAGATACGTTGGACTATATGAAAGGCCCGGTATTGCCTTCTTTGCTGCTACTCGACGTTATGCTGCCCGATGGCTCGGGGTTCGACTTATGTCAGAAGATCCGCGGTCTGGGGGGGCCTGCCGGACAGGTTCCGATCATATTCCTGACAGCTAAAGGGGAACCGATGGATAAGTTGCGGGGATTCAACCTGGGGGTGGACGATTATATCGTCAAGCCGTTCGATCCGAACGAGCTGATCGCTAGAATCAAGGCTGTACTTAGGCGAACCAACAGTTCTGTACGAGGTCAAGAGGAGAACCGTGAGCCGATTCACAAGCTGAAAGGTCTGGAGATTGGTGGACTTTCTGTTGATCTGCACAGTTACAAAGTAACGGTAGACGGACAACGAATTGATCTAACGCCCAAGGAAATCGATCTGCTATATTTCATGGCCACGAATCCGAACCGCGTCTATACACGCGAAGATTTGTTAATGCATGTATGGAAATTCGATTTCAACGGCGGGACGCGTACGGTGGATGCCCACGTCAAAAATTTGCGTAAGAAGCTCGGTTCCCATCACGATTGGAGCATTGAAACCTTGTGGGGGATCGGATATGCGTTCGAGGTGAAGCTGCATGCTTAGGCGACTCGGTCGCAGCTTGTATTTGAAAGTTTTTTTATCCTTTCTCGCTACTTGCGTGCTTTTTTTCGTTGCATTGGCTGTTTTCTGGAACTTTTACTTTTCGGACTTATTTTATAAGGAAAAGAAAGAATTGCTGTTAGCTCGGGCAGGCGAGGTGAACAAGTTGCTGACCCCTTTGCAGGAAGGGGTCATCTCGATTCGTGAGCTGCGCTTGGGCTTGCGAATACTTGGGCGGAGCTTCAACGGACAGGTCTGGATCGTGGATCAGAAGGGGACGGTAATGTTTAGCTCGTTCGAACGAGAAGGTGAGCTAATACCGAAGTCGATGGATCCATTATTTCTTGAAGCGCTTCGCGGGAAGTCGGGGTATTCCACAGCTGTCATCTCACAGGGACCTTCGTCAACGGAGCATGTATTGACCTACTACTCTTCCATCTTGTTAAATGATAAGCAGGTGGTCATGTTCCTGCACACGCCCGCTGAGGAAATCAGTGAAGCAGTGAAAGCGGTGCGATGGAACATCCTGGTGCCGTTAATGTTCTCCCTGCTGGCTGTCGGTCTGATCTTGTTCATCTTGTCTCGCAGACTTGCAGGTCCGTTGCAGCAAATGAACTCAACCGCGTTAGCGATGGCCGAAGGCGATTTCAGCAAGCGAGTACCTATCGTGTCGAATGATGAGATCGGGCAATTGGCAAGCAGCTTTAACTTCATGGTGGATCAACTCCAACAGTGGGAAGATTCACGTAAAGATTTTTTGGCGAATGTGTCGCATGAGCTCCGTTCACCGTTAACGACATTACGCGGCTTCATCGTCGCCATGAATGATGGGGTTATCCCCGAGCACAAGTATCCGCATTACTTGAAGATATGTGACTATGAGGTGCAAAGGTTGCAGCGGTTGGTTACGGATTTGCTGGATTTGGCCCGTATTCAGAACGGGACCGACGTATTCCACGCAGTTCCGATGAACGTAACCGTCAAGACGGAAGAAGTGCTGGATTGGCTGCTGCCTTCATTCCAGAGTAAGCAGCTGCACATCCACGTTCAGCTGCCGCACCCTGGCAACCCGCCGATCATCTGTATGATGGATCCGGATCGATACGCTCAAATCATCCAGAATCTACTATATAATGCGATTCAGTTCACCGCCGTCCAAGGTGTAATTGAAGTGCTGCTGGAGGCCAATGCCGAACAATTCCAGCTCATCATACGCGATAATGGAGTCGGGATGTCAGAGGAGGAGATGCAGCGCATCTGGGACCGCTTCTTCAAGGCCGATCGTTCCCGAGGTGAGCGGACGGATGGAACAGGTCTCGGTCTCACGATTGTCAAGCATCTCGTGAATGGCTTGAAGGGACAGATTGAGGTAACGAGCCGATTAGGGGAAGGAACGGAATTCCGGTTGATCTTCCCGATCTATCAACGTGAGGCTGCATAACGGCCTACTATAGGTGTTTTTACCCGTCTGGGATTCCAGGCGGGTTCTTTGTGTACGCATTCACACATTTTTTACAATTTGCACACGCTTTCATCAATATTTTGCCCTATTCTGATCCTCGAAGGATTGTGTAGGTTGGAGTCAACATGGTAGGCCAATCGATAGGGATGGACTTTGATTGGGGGAGAGGCGTGGTGAGGAACAGAGGAAATGTTACTTTAATCTGCTCGGTTCTAATCGCAGCGTTAACTGGCTGTGCATATGATTACGATTCCGGCAAGGGGACCGTTCCATCACAGGCCGCTGYAGGATCCGGTGTGAGCAACCAGGGAGCGGGTCGCCAAACGAGCGAGCTGCTTCAGAGCTCATCGGAGAGGCAGCTGGTTGTCGCATTCATCGCACTGCTAGAGATGGACAAGAAGGCTGACTTGCATATCACAAGTCCGCAAGCTGAACGAATCTTGCCGATAGTGAACGCTGCGATCGAGCATGGGCTACTGGCACAGACAGATCGTCAAGAGCTGCTCGAAGTGCTGGATACGGTACAGCAAGCCTACTACGAGGAAGTCAGCGGACGGATGAAGAAACGGGCAGCAGCCATGAAGCACAAGCAAGGACGTCCTCTAGGTCCGCCCTTAACCGAAGAAGAACGTCAAGCCTTAGCTAAGGATCTGGAGCAGCGAAGACTGATTGAACCGAAAGACCAAGATGGGAACCGACCCATCCCTTCTCCGTTCAGAGAACCCCCTCCAGTGGATTCTTCTCTGGACAAGAACGTGGAGCAGCAGCTTGTGGAGCTGCTCGAGAGTAAGCTAAGCCCGCCCTAAACCAATCTACAATAGGAGGTAGGAAGCATGCGTTGGTTGCGCAGTAAATCGTTTATATGGAGTCTGGTCGTCATTGTGGTATGCGGTGGAGCGACTTACTACTACTTTCAAAACGGGAGTAAGAGCAGTGCTAAGGAAGCGAAGCAAGAAGTATCCGTAGAAGCAAAAAAAAGTGATATTCGGTTCTCCGTCTCGGGAACATCCCAGTTGGAGCCGAAAGACTCCCAGAATATTATTGCGCCTACAGATGGCACGATCAAAACGATGAATCTCACACGGAATAAAGAAGTGAAGGCAGGGGAGGTCTTGTTCGAGATTAGTAACCCTACACTCGAGAACAACCTTCAACGTTCCCAAACGACGTATTCGCAGCTCCAAAGAGATTTGAACGATTTGAACGCACAGATGGATGCCTTGACCACTAGAGCTTCGATTAACGGGAAGTTCACGCTGTCGGATAAGATCGATGTAGGGGCAACGTTGACGAAAAACTCTTTAATCGGGCAAATCTCCGACAATTCTGTACTTCTCGTCACCATTCCGTTCGCCTTGGAGGACGCGGTACAATTCAAGCCGGGCACGGACGTCGATTTGACCATTGACGGGTTCATGCTTTCCAAGCCAGGACAGATCCTGTCCATTGGGAAAGACCCGCGTGGTGACGGTAAGGGCGGCAAGATGATCGACGCGGAAATCTCCATTCAGAATGACGCAACAATGGATGCCGGGTTGAAGGCGAGAGGTAGTGTAACCTTGAACGGTCGTAAGGTGGACTCGAAGGATGCCGGCACACTGCGATATAGCAAGGTAGTATCCGTATTGGCCAATGTTCCGGGCACGATCAATACGCTCAATTTCAAGACAGGGTCCTACTTATATGCAGGAGATATTATTGCCCAGATTACGAATGATTCGCTGAGAGACGATATTGCGAGCAAGCAGTCCGCTATGGATTTGCAAAAAATTACTGTGGATGACCTGGTGGAGCGAGTGAAGGCATTAAAGGTTACGGCTCCATTCGAGGGTGTATTCTCCACAGACTTCGTCAATAAAAAAGCGAACGTACTGGCCAGTTACGTACCTGGCTCGAAGATTGCTGCGAATGCTCAATTGGGAGCCGTGGCCAGCATGAATACAATGCAACTGCCGATTCAGGTCGATGAATTGGATTTGCCGAACATTAAGGCCGGAATGAAGGCGGAAGTGAAAGCTGATTCCATTCAAGGAAGAATATTCGAAGGGGAAGTCAGTCAAGTATCCACGGTAGGCACGACGACGAACGGAGTTACGTTCTATGATGTGGTACTGACAGTCAAGAATGCGGCGCAATTGAAATATGGCATGACAGCGACGGGTGAAATCTTGATTCAGGACAAAAAAGGCATTATTACGGTGCCAAACGAAGCGCTTCAGCAGCAGCAGGGCAAACGGTTTGTGACCCTGAAGAAAGCCGATGGCAGTATCGTCGAGCAGCACGAAATCAAGGTCGGCATTCGCAGTAAAACCGAGGTGGAAGTGACAGACGGTCTGAAGGAAGGCGACAAAGTCATCATCCCGCTTCCAAAGAAAGCGACAGATATGAGCCAGTCGGAGATTGATAAATTAAGACAGCAATTCCAGCAAGGAGCAGGCGGAGCACAAGGTCAAGGCGGAGCGCTGACTCAGGAACAGATCAACCAGCTACGTCAACAATTCGGTGGCGGCCAAGGCGGACAGGGCGGTGCTGCTGGAGGTGCTGGAGCAGCAGGCGGTGGGACGCAAGGTGGAGCTGCAGGCGGCGGTAACAACGTCCAAATTCAGCGTCAACAGGGCAATGCTGGCGGTGGAGGAAATGCCGGCGGCGGCAGGTAAGGGTGGAAAGGAGGAGCAGCCATGGATATGATACAGATTCACAACATTTCCAAAGTATATAGCCGCGGCGGAGAGGAACTTCACGTTCTGAAAGGACTATCCTTGAACGTTGCAAAAGGAGATTTCGTTGCCATCATCGGACCGAGTGGTTCGGGAAAATCGACACTCATGAATACGATCGGACTATTGGATGCTCCTACGTCAGGTACGTATTCGTTGGATGGCGTTGCGACGGAAAATATGTCGGATAACCAGCTAGCCCAGCTTCGTAATCAGAAGATCGGTTTTATATTCCAGCAATTCAATCTGCTTCCCCGGTTGAATGCTATAGAGAACGTTGAACTGCCGATGATCTACGCTGGGTTTTCGAAGAAGGAACGGCGGGAACGCGCGTATCAGATGCTGGAGCTGTTAGGAATGGGGGCCCGCGGTCACCACAAACCGAGCGAGTTGTCCGGCGGACAGCAGCAGCGCGTAGCGATAGCGCGGGCACTTGCCATATCCCCATCGCTCATTCTGGCTGACGAGCCGACAGGTGCACTAGATTCCAAGACGGGCGAGGAAGTATTGGAACTCGTCATGCGATTGAATGAAGAAGGCAACACGATCGTTCTGATTACGCATGATTCCCACATTGCCGACCATGCGAAACGTGTTGTCGCCCTGCGTGATGGCAACATCATTAGCGACCAACGCAAGGATACAGGCATCGTAAGCATACAGCAAGAGGCGGTGCAAGTATGAGGTTGGCTGAATTAATCGGAATGGCGCTGCGGACTGTCATGTCCAACCCGCTGCGTACCATTCTGACGATGCTTGGAGTCATTATTGGTGTGGCATCGGTAGTAACATTGGTCGCCATAGGCAGAGGGACGTCTGYCCAGATCGAGAAGCAATATGAGAATCTAGGGACGAACATGCTCGTGGTCAATGTGAATGGGAACGGCCGTGCGACCCAATTGGATTACAATGAATTGATGAAGTTTGAAGGACTGCCGGAAATCGATACGATAGCACCTACAATTACGAAACCAGGTTCCAACGTGAAGTATGATCGGACCCAGGAGAAGTACACGCTTCTCGGGACGAACGACCGATATCCTGCTATCGTCAAAGCTTCCGTAGATTTAGGGCGCTTTATCTCATCGGCTGACTTGGATTTGCGGGCGAATGTGGCCGTGCTGGGGAGTGAGGTGTCCAAGAAGTTTTTCGGTTATCTAAGCCCAATTGGCGAGCAGATCAACATTGACGGCGTCGTGTTCACGGTCGTGGGGCGGATGAAGGAGAAGGGGCAAAACGTCAGTGGGACATCTATCGACAGCATGGTCATGGTCCCTCTCGAAACCGCTCGCCGGCAATTCAAGCTGGGAACGATTCGTACAACCTATATCGAAGCGCCGACGAAAGAGGACATTTATAAGGCTCAGGACACCATGAAGCAATACTTGACCTACAAGTTCAAGAGTGATACAGGTTTTCAATTGGTGAACCAGGATGAGCTGCTGAAGGCCAAGACAGCGACGAGCGATACGTTGACGAAACAGCTGGTCAGCGTTGCCTGTATCTCGTTGTTAGTCGGCGGAATCGGCATCATGAATATTATGCTGGTCACGGTTAGTGAACGAACGCGAGAGATTGGGATACGCAAATCAATTGGAGCGAAGCGACGCAATATTTTGTTCCAATTTCTCGTTGAGGCTGGCGTCATAAGCGGGATGGGCGGGTTGATCGGGCTGTTGCTCGGAATCGGGCTGTCACTCGCATGGCCGTCATTCAATCCGGATCAGCCGACGCAAATATCGGTGGACATCAGTCTGTACGCCTTCCTATTCTCGGCTCTGGTCGGCATTATATTCGGTCTGTACCCGGCGAACAAGGCTTCCAAGCTCCGCCCGATCGATGCCTTACGATTTGATTAAACTAAATTTATGGAATGCAGGAGGTCGGAACATGAGCAACTTGAAGCGCACCCGTCATCGTAAATTTCATCTTTTTGTCCTTCTAGCCCTATTCAGCCTAGTGTGCGCCCCCCTATGGTCCACTCCGGCCCAAGCGGCTAAAGAAGGCGTATATTTAAGTGATTCCGTCTATTTCACACTGAGCGATGTGCTGCTTTCAACAGGAACCGATTCCCAGTCGTTGCGGTTTACACTGAATATGACCAACGACAGCGATACGGCAGTTGATTACAACTCGTACGGTGCTCGGGTAGCGGATTCCGCCGGGAACAGCTATTCTGTGCAACTGAGCGAACGATCAACCGCCCGTGTGCAACCTCACACATCACAAACGTTCAAGTATGCAAGCAACATCTCAAGCGGTTTGAAGCTGGATGATCTCTCGGTTGTCCTATTCGCCTGGGATGCGAAAGCAACCAATTATATGAAGGATTTCGGAATGTTATCCGTAGGTGTGGCTGCTTCGGATCAACCGGTAACGAAACAATCCGCCGTCCTAAATGTACATGAATTGGATGCCGCGCTGCCAGATGATGGGGTAGTCTCATTCCAACCGATCGGCAGCACGAAGGTGGCCAAGGATGGCAACTGGACCATGTCGGTTGATCTGCGGGTAGAGAATCTCGGTGCGACCGCCTTCAAGCTGCCAGCAGCACTCATCTACCAGTTGGTTGATGCCAAGGGGCTGACGTTCGCAGCAACAGCATTAGCCGGTGTAGACGCCCTGCTCCCTCATCAAGCAGTTAGACTGACGCTTCAGGCTCCGGTAGGGGGAGCGTTCACTGATAACCAGTTTGCCGTGCAGTTCATGAACAAGACGCAGACGACAACAAGCCTGGCTGGTACCCTAGCCATTATCAATTCAGACCCGATCGCTACTGGGCAGGTCCGGGATTATCCCATAGCGAATCCGAATGGCTTGTCCCTATCGGTCGAACGTGCCGGCTTCAAGGTATTGACGGATGGGGTGTCTGTAGAAACGTCCATTCGACTGACCAACAATGGCAAATCAGTCGTGACCGTTCCTTCTTTGGTCGGTTCTTATCAATTGAATACGAGTGGCACGTCTGTCGCTACGACGGAGTCAGCTACCCAATTGGATTACTTATCACCCAAAGAAAGCGTCACCCATACGTTTCGAGTGACTTTGCCTGTAGGGGCGGAGATGGCGGACACGAGTTTCATTTTATCCGAGAAGAAGACCGGGGCCACAGCTGCTGCTGCTACCGTGCAACCGATCCTCGGCCTTAGCTTAGCCGGAGCATCCGGGATCCTCACGCCAACAGAAGGGTCGTTGGTTCATGTCAATACATCGCAAGGTTTGCTCGCTGTTCAGATGAGACAGACACAACGACTGACATTAGAGAGCGATGACGTGCTTCTGAGCGAAATTTTCGTTAGAAATGATACGAATTCGATCGTCACTCTGCCTGCGTTATATGGTGGATATGCAGCAGGAGATTTCGAGCTAACGGGTAAGGTCGTTCGCTTGCAATCGTCAGCTTACCTCAATCCGAATGAAAGCACGACCGTGTACTTGTACACCAAAATTCCATATTCGCTGGATACAGCAGAGGGGCGTATTTTCCTAGGCGAAGGCACCGTATCATCGTCCACCGGATCAGGTGCGGGGAACGGTACTACGAATGGAACAACGGGAACGAACACCAATACGAATACGAACACCAACACCAACACGAATACAAATTCTAATACAAGCTCCACGGTTACGCCTGTTCAAGAATGGACGCGGATCGCCTTCACAATGACGAATGGCGATGGCATTCCAACGGTTGAGAAGGATAAGGTCTGGACTATTACGGATAAAGGGCGTCAATCCACTGGAGCAATAATCGATGCCAAAGTATTCACGCAAGGGACGCAGAAGATGCTCGCTGTACGAATGACCCAGACCAGTCAAGAGAAGCGGGTAGGCAACATTGTACCTTATACAGGATATTTCATCGCTCCGAATGGTTTAATATGGAACGCCAAAGTGACGGAAGAAACCGGTCGGCTATGCAACAGTTGTGAAGCGCTCACGACGTTGTGGGTGACACTTCCCGCGACGGTGTCGAAATCCTTGGACGGATTCGACCTAGTCTTCGGTCAGAAGCTGGACGATACGGCCTTGACGAGCGTACAACGCTTCAGCCTGTCCAACATGAAAGAGCAACTGCAAGTGCCAGTAGCACACATCGGAACATACGTATCTTCTTCGACGATTCAGAATGTGTCTGACAATGTTGCATACAATCTGGGAACCGTGGACTTGTATCCCTACTCGGTCAAATTCAATAAGGTACTGGCGTTTAAATTGCCATCAGCACCTGCGTTGAATCGGTATGAGCTCGATTTCAGTTACGAAATGACGACAGCTTCTATTGTCACAGGAGGGAACAAGAATCGCAGTCTTGTCATTGAACTGCGGGACTTGAATGATGTGATCATGAAATCTTGGGATATTCCATTCGAGGGTGCCAACTCGCTAGCTAACGGAGACATCACCTTGACTGCGGATGTGACGGGCAATGACGTGACTCACTTGTCCTTCCCTAGAGTGTACATTTACGAGAAGTTCGAAGGAGCGCTTAGTCTGCTTGGTACGAGTCTGATGGCGAGACAGAAATAGTTTAAGTCAATCGAATAGCGACTGCAAGAAGACCCTGACGGCATTTACGCTGTCAGGGTCTTGCAATAAGGTTACTTAGGATTTTTCATCCAGATACGCATACCCATCGACAAGCAAGTCCAACTTCCCAGTCTCCGGGTCGATCAGCATGCCATGGACGGGAATATTTTTCGGCAGCAGGGGATGATTGCGGATAATGTCCACACTGTTCTCCACACTTTGCTTCACATCATCAAACCCGGTCAACCAGCGACTCAGATTAATCCCGGAATGGTGCAACGTCGAGATCGTGTCGTCCGTGATGCCTTGCTCTCTAGCCTTGGTGATAATCCGTTCAGAGTCGAGACCCGTCATGCCGCACTGATAGTGCCCGACCACGAGCACTTCGTCCGCGTTCAGCTCATAGATCGCGACGATGATGCTGCGCATGATGTTACCGAAGGGTTGGGTCACGATCGCTCCAGCGTTCTTGATCAGCTTCACGTCGCCATTGTGGATGTTCATCGCCTTGGGCAGCAGTTCAACAAGCCGCGTATCCATACAAGTCAGAATGACCATCCGCTTGTCGGGGAAGCGGGTCGTGCGGAATTGTTCGAATTCCTTGTTTTCTACAAACGTCCGGTTGTATTCCAGGATTTCATTAATGTTGTACATGGCGACCTCCGGATCTCTTATCGATTAATCGCATCATCGTGTTATAAATTTGCTGCTTGCTCTTCAACGTGAACGCCCGTTTCTGGGGATTATAATCCACAGTTACCTGCTCATCGAAGAACACCGCATGCTTCTTGTCGTACAAGGTCCGGTATGGTGAAGCTTCGGACTCGATATCGTCCACTTGCGGTTCTTCAACGAGCCATAACGCAGCGACTCCGTTCACAGCGCAACCGCATCCTTCGGAATCATAAGCGAGCTTGATTCGGGTTGGCGCTCCAGGCTGGGTCTCATCAAGGACATGCTGAATGTGGGTGACGGCTTCTTGGGTATAAGTAATTTGCATGTTCCTTTTCCTCCTATTGGCAACAGTCGTGTTAATGAAAGTATTTTAGAAAATATTTTACCACAAATAAGAGCGAAAGTTGATTCTTTTACCCAGAAAAAGTAAGATCAAAAGGTAATGACTATCATTTGACCGGGAGGGAATCCAATTGGGAGCATCGTATGAAAACACACTGACGGAATTTCGCGCTTATGTGAAGAAGATGAAAAGCTATGAGGAAGCACTTGGCTTAATCTACTGGGATTTGCGGACAGGCGCTCCGCGCAAGGGGAGTGAGGCTCGCTCAGAAGTCATCGGCGAATTGTCGTCCGAGATGTTCAAGTTGTCCGTGTCCGATCAAATGGGGAGTTATCTGGAAGCGTTGCTGGATCCACCTACATTCGAGCAGTTAGATCAGATCAACAAGAAGATCGTCACCGAGTGCAAGAAAGACTACGACCGCAGCAAGCGCATTCCACCTGAAAAGTATAAACAATATGTCGTGCTAACGTCCCAAGCCGAGTCGGTGTGGGAAGAGGTGAAACCCAAATCCGATTACGCGACGTTCAGTCCTTATCTGGAAAAGATCGTAGCTTACAATCGCGAGTTCATCGACCTGTGGGGCTATGTAGACCATCCGTATAATACGCTGCTTGACATGTATGAACCAGGCATGACAGTAGCTAAGCTGGATCAAGTGTTCGGGGAGCTGCGGCGCAAGCTGGTGCCTCTCGTAGCTGCGATCCAGGCTTCGCCCCATAAGCCGCATCGGTCGTTCCTGCAGCAACAGTTCGACATTAAGCTGCAGAAGGAATTCAGCTTGTTCACGCTCCGCCAGATGGGCTACGACTTCGAAGCCGGTCGACTGGACGAGAGTGCACATCCGTTCGCAACTGGACTCAATCCAGGTGACGTGCGGATTACGACCCGGTTCCTCCCTAACGATGTGACGAGCGCCTTATTCGGAACGATCCATGAGGGCGGTCATGCGCTGTATGAGCAAAATATATCGACAGACCTTATCGGGACACCGCTCTGCACCGGAACTTCCATGGGGATCCATGAGTCTCAGTCCCGTTTCTGGGAAAATATGATCGGCCGTAGTCTGGGCTTCTGGCAGAAGTACTATCCGAAACTGCAAGAGCAATATTCGGAGCACTTCAGCAAAGTTCCCGTCGAGTTGTTCTATCGCGGCATCAACGACGTGAAGCCTTCACTTATCCGTATTGAAGCGGATGAGCTGACGTATAACCTGCACATCATGATCCGGTATGAGCTGGAGAAGGAGTTGTTCAGCGGGACGTTAGATGTGAAGGACCTTCCAGCCGCTTGGAACGCCAAGTACAAGGAGTATTTAGGCATCGAGCCATCGAACGATGGGGAAGGTGTACTGCAGGACGTGCATTGGTCGGGTGGTGCTTTCGGTTACTTCCCATCCTATGCGCTTGGCAATATGTATGCTGCCCAAATACGTGCGACTTTAATGAAGGAGTTACCGGATTTCGAAGCGAAAATTCGGAACGGGGAGCTGCTGGCGATCAAGGAGTGGCTGACCGAACGGATCTACAAGTACGGCAAGCTTCTCACACCGTCGGAGATCATCTTGAACGTGACGGGCGAGGAATTGAACCCGGCTTACCTGGTCGAATACATCGAAGAGAAGTACAAAGATATTTACCGACTGTAAGTTGAATGATGAGGCTGTCGATTAACAGTAGATAGAGGCTAAGACGACCGTGCCAAGTGAAAAAGCCCTGTAAGCCGAAAAAAGAGGCTGTCGATTAACTGTTGGTAGATGCTAAGACGGCCGTTCCAAGTGAAAAAGGACCCCTTTAGCTCAAACATCTTGTTTGAACCTMCCTGATTGTATAAGGGATCAAGTGGTATGGAGGTTCAAGCCAAAACTCGCTGGGGTCCTCTTTTTCACTCTACACTCCTCATATCCAAAGTTAATCGACAGCCTCAAAAATCGGCTTACAGCACGAGAAAGGCCAACCGCAGGGGCTGTAAGCCGAAATATCTCTTGTCCACAATGAATCGACAGCCTCATTTCCGGCCTTGCACCGGGCGCTTCGCGCTCCATTGGCCATCTAAGGCCGTTTCTACAATCGGTTACAGGCGCTAAGTGAAAATACCTGCGTACTATAATGACTCGCAACATACTCAACCCCCAGCCACTGCCACTGGCTGGGGTTATTTGTTATGTAGGAAATTGCTGGATTACCCGCTGAATACGAGATGTTACAGGGAAAACCTCCTGTTAATTTGTCTCAATTGAGAATTACATAAATTAGCAGGAGGTTTTCCAGTTACCTGATTACTTTACGATCCGATTGACCCGAGGAAAGGTGGCTGCATAAGATATTGCATCTATGCAATATGGGGAGGATTTTCGATGAAATCGATAGGATTGAAGCTGCTACTTGTAACGGGGATCGGCTTACTAGTACCGCTTGCAGGCTGCACTTCTTCGAAGGCAGAACTGACCACGGTAAGAATCGGTGAAGTAACCCGATCRATTTTTTATGCGCCACAATATGTGGCATTGTCCAAAGGAATGTTCAAAGAGGAAGGGCTTGAGGTCGAACTGCAAACAACGCCAGGCGGGGACAAAACGATGACGGCGCTGCTCTCGAACGCGATCGACGTAGCGCTTGTTGGCTCGGAAACGTCCATTTATGTGCAGCAGCAAGGGTCTGACGATCCGGTCATCAACTTCGCACAACTGACGCAAACGGATGGAACGTTCCTCGTCTCCAGGAAACCTGTTCCTAACTTCAACTGGAATAGCTTGAAGGGCAGTACGTTCCTTGGCCAGCGCAAGGGAGGGATGCCACAGATGGCAGGTGAGTTCACGCTGAAGAAGAAGGGAATCGATCCACAAAAAGATATGAAGCTCATCCAGAACGTCGATTTTGCCAATATTCCAGCAGCTTTTTCTTCCGGAACTGGCGATTATGTTCAGTTGTTCGAACCACAAGCTACCGTGATCGAGAAGGAAGGCAAAGGATTCGTCATTGCCTCGTTCGGAGTGGAGAGCGGTAAACTTCCGTATACGGTATTCATGACAAAGAGCAGTATTTTGGACAAAAACCCTAATACGATACAGAAGTTCACGAACGCGATCTACAAAGCCCAACAGTGGGTGGCTGCGAAATCCATCGATGAGATAACGGATGCCGTACTGCCCTATTTCAAAGACACGGACCGGGCTATCGTCTTAAACGTGGTGAAACGTTATAAGGAGCAGAGCTCATTCGCAACCGACCCGATTGTGGACGAGAAAGAATGGAACAACTTGCAAGATGTCATGGAAGCGGCCGGTGAACTCAAGCAGCGCGTAGAGTACAAGAAGCTGGTCAACACAAAATTCGCACAAAAAGCAATCGATACAGCCAAAAAGTAATCGGACTAAGCTACAGAGTATCACGCCACTTTTTGGGGTAAACATCGGGGTAAAACATTGAGGTGAGCAACAATGAATGAAGCAGCCGTTATGCTGCAAGATGTGACTCATGTGTATGTGACCGACAAGGAGGCTTCCTTGGCCGTAGAACATATTGACCTAACCGTGAACAAAGGGGAGTTCATCAGTCTAGTCGGGCCGAGTGGTTGCGGGAAAACAACGATTTTGTCCATTATCGCTGGTTTGATCGTCCCTGCTTCTGGGATGGTACAGATCCAAGGAAAGCTGGTCAACGCGCCCTCCACACAAGTCGGGTACATGCTGCAGCAAGACTACTTGTTCCCCTGGCGAACGATTATGCAGAATGCGCTGCTGGGTCTGGAGCTGACAGATCAGTTGAATGCAAAGACGAAGTCACACACAGTGGATTTGCTGACAGAGATGGGGTTAGGTGCGGTGCTGCAGCACTACCCTTATCAGCTGTCAGGAGGAATGCGCCAGCGGGTGGCGCTCGTCCGGACACTTGCCACATCGCCGGACATCCTGCTGCTGGACGAACCATTCTCGGCCCTTGACTACCAGACGAGGCTGCAATTGGAGGATCTGATCTTTGAAACTTTGAAAGCACACGGGAAAACGGCGATTCTCGTCACGCACGATATCTCGGAGGCGATTGCTGTAAGTGATCGGGTCATTGTATTGAATAGCAATCCAGGAACCATTCGCAAAGAAGTATGGATTCCCGAACCAATCCGATCGATGCTGCCTTTCGAAGCACGAGAGCAGAAGGAATTCCAAGCAACATTCAAACAAATATGGCTGGAGTTCGAGCAGATGGAGAAGGGGAGGGAGGCAAGATGAGCATCGAACCGAATCGACCTGAGCGTACAACAGAAAGTATGACTCCTACAGAATCGGTGCGAGTAGAGCGGTCAGCCTGGTTGAACACGATCTATCAGGCCCATATACGTCAGAAACGAGCAGAGACCGGCTTCGTCTGGCTGACCCGCACCCTTCTCCTTATCGGTTTCTTCGGTTGCTGGGAAGCGGCTGGACGGATGAAGTGGATTGATATCCTGCTATTCAGTTATCCGAGCAAAGTCGTACATCTGCTGTGTGTCAAGTTGCTGGATGGCACATTGCTGCCGCATGTCGGAGCTACGGTCTTGGAGACAGCGGCTGGCTTCATACTCGGCACCTTATGCGGCACAGCATTCGCAACACTGCTCTGGGGCTCCAAGTTCCTGGCTCGTACGCTGGACCCGTTCATTGTCGTGCTGAACAGTATGCCGAAGGTAGCGCTCGGGCCGCTGTTCATCGTAGGAATAGGGCCCAACGTATGGTCCATCATTGCGACGACGCTTGCGATTACAGTGATCATTACAACACTGGTCGTCTACACCAGCTTCCGGGAAGTGGATGCGAACTATGTCAAAGTTGTGCGGGTATTCGGCGGTAGTCGGGCACAGACGTTCCGCAAGGTCATCTTACCTGCAGCTGTTCCTACGATTGTCTCCACACTTAAGGTGAATGTCGGGCTAGCCTGGGTGGGCGTAATCGTGGGTGAATTTCTCGTCTCCAAGGCTGGTTTGGGGTACTTGATCATCTACGGCTTCCAAGTGTTCAACTTCACGCTAGTCATTGGAAGCTTGTTCGTTATAGCGATTGTAGCTGCGATTATGTATCAGGCGGTTAATATGATCGAGAGGAAATTGGCGAAGAGACAGTGAACGGTTTGAAACACGAGCCCCCATAAGGTACCATAGAGGTTAAAAAAGATGGGGATGGAAGCATGGGGATTCGAGTTATCAAAACGGCCGTCGCAGCCGTTATCGCTGTCTACTTGGCCATGTTATTGTCTCTGCAATTTCCGATGTCAGCCGGATTGTTGGCCATATTGGGCGTGGAATCCACTATTCGCAAAGGGGTCGTCACCTCAGTCATACGTCTCGCCGCTTCCGTACTGGGTCTTATGCTTGCCGCTGTCATGATGAAGTTTTTCGGCTTCCACTTGTGGGTGATCGCACTCTACATCCTGCTTATTATTCCTGTCTTGAATCGTTCAAGGTTGAAGGATGGCTTGGCTACTTGTTCTGTAACCGTATTTCATGTGTTCTCCCTTGGGTATGCCGATCAGGAAGTGGTGGTGAACGAGTTGCTGCTGCTTCTGACGGGGTTAGGGACGGCAACTTTGATCAACATGGTGTATATGCCGAAGGCTGAACAACAGCTAATGGAGATACGAACGAAAACCGAGGATTTGTTCTCATCGATATTCAGAGAGATTGCTGCGCATTTGAAAAATCATGATTATGTATGGGACGGACGAGAACTGCTAGATGCCAGGGATACGATTCAGGAAGGGGCTGAACTGGCTAAGCGAGCAGGGGAGAACCGCCTGTTCCAGGAAGATCTATATTGGAACGCCTACTTCCATATGCGTGAGCAGCAGTTAGATATTGTAGAACAGATGATGGACTTGGTGGCGCAAGTATATGAGACGCTCGATCCAGGGCGGTCGACCGCAGCGTTATTCGAGATTCTGAGCGGGGATGTGAAGCAAGAAACGTACACAGGCAATTCCGAGAAGCTTCTGATTGAGCTGGAGCAACAGTACAAACAAATGCCTCTGCCGGCCAGCCGCTCGGAGTTCGAGGTACGCTCAGCCCTGTTTCAAATATGTCAATCGCTGCACCTCTATCTGAATATTGCGAAGAAAGAAAAGAAGCGACGTGGAAATGCTGTGCGTCTTTGAAAAAAATATGTCACCCTAGACGAATGTCCTGCATACACTTTATTGAATGATTGTATGGAGGAGGTTTAGAGGATGTCGACTAAAGATAGAGACACGCATTGCAGGGAAATACGTGTGAAAGCGGTATGCGGTAAAGGTCGTAAGTTTTCGCAGGTCACTCATACGATAACCCCGCCACATACACCGACGAGCATTCTTGGCGCTTGGGTCATTAACCATGAATATGAAGCGGTGAAGTCTAGTGACGGCGTCGAGGTAGTGGGTACTTACGATATCAACATCTGGTATTCTTACGACAAGAACCGGAAAACAGACGTAGCAAAAGAAACGATCTCATTCGTAGAAGTGGTTCCGCTCTCGTACCTAGATCCCAAACATAGAGCTTCCACGGTCGAGGTGTCTGCGACCGCAACGCAGGACCCGAACTGCGTGGAAGCTAATGTGTCGTCAGGTGGGGGCAGTGTATCCATTCGCGTGGAACGTGAATTCTTGTGCGAGATGGTTGCAGAGACTACGGTTTGTGTCGTCGTGTGTGAAGGCGGGTGCGACGATTTGTCGGAGAAGTCGATGGATTTCAGTGGGGATGAAGGCGACTTCGAAGATCTCGATCCTGATTTGTTAGATGATGAGCTCGACTAAGGTTTAGTTCATTATATGACGAATCCCAGGATTCGGCAGGGGGCGATAGCCCTCTTTTTTGTTTCAATTGGGCGCTTGTCGGGGGATGAATAAGCCTATTTATACACGGATTAAGCAGGATAAGCGGTGGAGGTGAAGAGCATGAGCGTCTTCTTGCTATATGCCGAGCAGGTTCATGTACGAAATCTGTTGGAGAGATTGGAGCGACATCACATTCCTCATGGAAGCAAAGCTCCTGTTTCGAACGAAAGTCAAGGAGCGATTATCGTATGGGGTGACGAGGTGTCGTCCATCCTGGCTCAGAGCGATTGGGTGCTGAATCATCCGTCGAACGTGAAACGTTGCACGAATGTGGAACGTATGGCGGAGCAGTTGAACTTGCATGGGATTGCGACAGCTTACACCAAATATGCCAGAAACAAGGATGGCGATTATTCGTTTCATTATCGGGTACCCGTGTTCCACCTGGAGGCGCTTACCTTATTCAGTGCCCAGTCCAATGCGGCGATTCGCCTGCGTATGCCGGTTACCGTCACATCACTTAGTGAACATGAGGCAACCCATCTCCGGTTCATGGAGCCGCCCAACAGGAGATCCGCAGCCCGTGACAGAGAGCCGCAGTCGTTGCGGAAGTTAGGGAGGCTTACCCCCATCTTCGTAGAAACCGGCTTGGAACGAATGGGCAAACGTGGTGCTTCGGCGGTACGGGAGGCGGTGAAAGCGTTATACGCCCTTGGACTGGATTACGGCGTCGTTGATGTCGTCTTTCCAGCGTCGGGTGAGCCGGAAATATTGTCGGTGATCCCTTATCCTGAGCTCGATGATCGCTTGGCAGAGCTATTCGCCGAAGCGATTGGTCGGTTCCAACGGGAGTACATTACGGCAAGTCAGCGACAAGAATTGCCCATTCTGGGCGCTGATCCGGAATTTCTAATCGCGGATAATGCCGGAACGATTGTGCATGCTTCCCGATATTTACCTAAGAATGGCTCCGCAGGGTGCGACGTATTGACGATTCGCGGTGTGAAACGTTTCCCGCTGGCGGAGTTGCGGCCGACCCCGACACCGGATCCGAGAAAGCTCGTGCGTCATATACGTCAGGCCATGCAGCTTGCCGCAGACTATATTCTCGATGATAGTCTGATTTGGGTTGCTGGCGCTATGCCAGCGAAGGGCTTCGCTCTGGGAGGACATGTGCATATGAGCCGCATCTGGTTGAACACCACACTGCTGCGGGCGTTGGACAATTATGTGGCGCTGCCCCTTGTGTTGGCGGAGGAGGCCAGATCTGTTCGGCGCCGTCCGCGCTACGGATTCCTGGGCGATTTCCGCCGCCAGAAGCATGGAGGCTTCGAATACCGCACGCTTCCCAGTTGGTTAGTCTCGCCGCGTCTGGCTAGAGGCGTGCTCGCTTCAACTGCGCTTGTCGCTACACATTATAAGGAGCTCACGCAACGTCCGCTTACTCATGCAGCCGTCCAGAGACAGTACTACGATGGGAGTAAATCCGAGCTGCTGCCGCTTGTCAAGTCACTGTGGAGCGATATGGAACGACTGCCTGGTTACCAAGCTTGGGCCGACTGGCTGGAGCCTTATAAACAGTCCCTCTTCGCGATGCAAGCCTGGGACGAACGCCGCGATATTCGGCCGTTGTGGAAAATCTCTCCCTTCGACGGGCAAGTTCACGATCCGACAATTCATGCTATAATAGGAACCGAGAAATGAATGTTGCGGGTGGAGGAGAACGATGACGAAGTACACGCCGATGATTGAACAGTATTTGTCCGTGAAGGAGCAGGCGAAGGACGCTTTTTTGTTCTTCCGGCTGGGCGACTTTTACGAGATGTTTTTCGATGATGCTATTAAAGCTTCTCAGGAGCTGGAAATTACATTAACCGGCCGCGAAGGCGGACAGGAAGAACGCATTCCCATGTGCGGGGTCCCTTACCACGCGGCCGAGAATTACATAGCAAGACTGGTTGAAAAAGGGTACAAAGTGGCGATCTGCGAGCAAGTGGAAGATCCCGCTACGGCGAAGGGCGTTGTGCGCCGAGAAATTGTGAAGATCGTTACCCCAGGTACCGTCATGGACGGGAAGACGTTGGGGGAAGCCAAAAATAACTTCATCGTCTGCGTGTCCGCCGTCGAGCGGACTTTCGGGCTGGCCGCTTGTGATTTGACGACAGGAGAGCTGTTCGTCACGTCCATTGAAGAATCACTCGATGCCTTGATTGATGAGATGAACGTCTACTCCCCATCGGAATTGCTGGGCAACCCGGATGTGTTGGATCGGATGAGACAGAATGAGTGGACACAGCCTTCGGCCAAGTTATTGACTGATTGGGAAGTTGTGGCCAATAGTCAGCTCATGCATGAGCAATTCCCGGATAGGGCGACTGACTCGCTGGAACCGGCTCGTTACGAGGCGGTCGCCCTGCTAATGGGTTATCTTAGTGAAACTCAGAAAAGAGCGCTAGCGCATATTACCGACGTCCAAGGGTATGAGCATCGGCAATACATGACGCTTGATCCATTTACCCGTCGCAATCTGGAGCTCGTGGAGACCGTGCGTGAACGTACGAAGAAAGGTTCTCTGCTCTGGCTGCTAGACCGTACGGTAACTTCAATGGGCGGGCGGCTGCTTCGTCGTTGGGTGGACAAGCCTCTCATGAATCGTGGGAAAATCGAAGAGCGACTAGAAGCCGTCGATTGCTTATACAATCAGTTGATTGTACGGGAAGAATTGAGACAGCAGTTGAAGGACGTCTATGACTTGCAGCGGCTTGTTGGCCGTATCGCCTATGGCAATGCGAACGCCAGGGATTTGCAGGCGTTACAACTGTCGCTCGAGCAAGTACCGTCGATTAAGCATACTTGTCTGACTTCCGGATCGGCAACGCTTAGGGAGCTAGGGCAATCACTCGATGAATGCGGCGACTTGCGCGATCGGATTGCCTCCGCCATTGTGGACGAGCCCCCGGTATCGACGCGAGAAGGCGGGTTAATTCGGGATGGATTCGACACCTACTTGGATCAACTGAAGGAAGCGAGTACGAACGGGAAGCAATGGCTAGCCGAGCTGGAGAAGCGGGAGCGGGAGTTGACCGGCGTGAAGTCGCTGAAGATCGGCTTTAATAAAGTGTTCGGCTACTACTTGGAAGCGTCGCGCAGCAGTGCCAACAGTCTGCCGATGGATCGCTACGAGCGTAAGCAGACGCTTGCGAATGCGGAGCGCTATGTGACCCCTGAGCTGAAGGAGAAGGAAGTTCTCATTCTGGAAGCGGAGGAGAAGATGGTTGGCCTGGAATCCGAGCTGTTCTTACAGCTTCGTCTGGAGGTAGCCGATCAGTTGAAGCGGCTGCAGCAGCTGGCGGAAGCGATCGCCGCGATCGATGCGCTGCAGGCGATGGCTGCTGTAAGTGCGGCATATCGGTACGTAAAGCCGGAGTTGTGTGACGAGCGCGACGAGCTGCTGATCGAGGAAGGTCGGCATCCTGTTGTGGAAGCGATCTTGAAGAACGGAGCCTTCATGGCGAACGATACCCGCATGTCCGAGGAGGATGGGCATGTACTGCTCATTACGGGTCCGAACATGGCAGGGAAGAGCACCTATATGCGCCAAGTAGCGACCATCTGCATCATGGCTCAGATCGGCTGCTTCGTTCCAGCCACTGCAGCGCGCATTCCGATCACAGACCGTATCTTCACGCGGATCGGCGCGGCAGACGATCTTGTTGGCGGTCAGAGCACGTTCATGGTAGAGATGATGGACATCCAGTCGATGACCGCGAAGGCCACATCGCGCAGCCTTGTGATCATCGACGAGCTCGGACGCGGCACATCGACCGGGGAAGGGATGGCGATCGCGCAAGCGGTCATCGAGTATCTTCATGACCGTGTCGGCTGCCGTACGCTCGTCTCGACGCACTTCCATGAGCTGGCGCATCTGGAGGAGACGCTCGCCAGCCTGCGCAATTACTGCATGGCCGTGAAGGAGAGCGGCCAGCAGGTCACGTTCCTGCGCCGGCTGATCCGCGGTGCGGCCAGCACGAGCTACGGCATCTACTGCGCCCGCATCGCCGGGCTGCCGGGCCCTATCATCGAGCGGGCTTACAGCCTGCTCGGTGATTTTGAAGCGCGGGCCGCCCTGCGGCTGGCCCGCGAAGAGGCTGCCGCCGGCTCGGCCCAGGCCGACGCCGGCGTAGCCGTTGCCGCCGCCGCGGAGCCCCCTGCGGGGGACGCGGCGGTGCAGTTGAGCTTGTTCGGCGAAGCTCCGAACAAGCTCTCGGGCGCCAAGGCGAAGCCGAGGGGCGAGGCGGCCGCGGAGAAGCTGCTGGAGCAGCTGCGGGCCGCCGATCTGATCAACATGACGCCGATGCAGGCGATGAATTTCTTATTCGACTTGAAACAGCAGACGCAGGACAAATAACTCAGCTGCGGCTGAGGCCGCGTCGAAATTGCTTGGAACTATGAGGAGGAAGATGGAATGAACTTAGCAGGGACGATTCAGAGGACGCGGATCGGATTAAGGCTAGCCGCCGTATTCGCACTAGGCTGCGGGGTAACAGCCGGAGCGCTCATACCGCAAGCGGTTTATGCGGCCGAAACCCAGGACGAAGCTTTAACGCGACTGGGAGAAGTATATGACACACTGAAGAACAACCACGTGAGCGGCGTGACTGACGAGAAGTTGACAGATGCGGCCATCCAGGGAATGATCGCCTCGTTGAAAGATCCGTACACGGTATATTTCACGAAGGAACAATATGCGCTCTTCAATAACGAATTGGGTATGGTCTACGTTGGCATCGGCGCCAAGCTGTCGCAAGATGAGAAGGGGACGCGTATCGTAGAAGTATTTGCTGGCAGTCCGGCAGAAGAAGCAGGTCTCGTGTCAGGGGATTACATACAGGAAGTGAACGGGAAGAGCATGATGGGCTTATCGCTCGAGAATATTACCGGCGTTGTGAAGGGCCCCGAAGGAACCGGGGTATCTATCACGCTGCTCCGCAAGGACGACAAGCTCAGCACGATCCAACTGACACGCCGTGCCATATCCGTACCTTCCGTTGTAAGTCAAGTATTGGACGATGGGTCAGGGTACATGCAAGTAACCGGTTTTACCGATACGACAGATGAACTGTTCGCTGCTCAGTTGGAGCAGTTGAAGAAGAAGTCCATCTCACGACTGATCGTCGACCTTCGCGACAACCCAGGCGGTGTATTGGAGACAGCTCAGCATATTGCCGAGCAGTTCATTCCGGAAGGGACATTGATCCATACGAAAGACCGGAATGGAGTGGACAGTCCTGTCCTGCTGAAGGGCGGTAATACCGTGGCAGTCCCTGTCGTCTTTCTCGTGAATGAGAGCAGCGCGAGCGCTTCCGAGGTGCTCTCCGGGGCGTTGCAGGATTATGGGAAAGCGAAGATTGTCGGAACCCTGACTTATGGGAAAGGTAGCGTACAAAGCATAGTCATGCTATCATCCGGTGCAGCAGTCAAGGTCACAATCGAACAATATTTCACCCCTAAGGGCAAGCCGGTCAATCATGTCGGCATTACACCGGATGTTCAAGTAGAAGGAGCTACGCCTCAGTTCATTACCGCCTTGCGAGAAGCGGGCAGTGCGGCACTGAATGTTAAGATGGACAAGGACAACGTGAAAGTCAATGGGCTGGCCATGGCGGACAAGCTTGTTCCGTTGCAATTGTCCGGTCGCTTGTACGTACCAGCACGGTTATTAGCGTCCATGGTGGGGGGCAAGATTGTCTGGAATGATCAACAACAGGCGATTGAGATCGCCACAGGTACAACAAGTGTAGATGGCGCTACAACTGCCGGATCAAATGCAACGGTATCCTACGGAGCAGACAGTGGAATGATTAATCGTGATGGTGTAGGTTTGATCGACGTAGCAGAGTTCCAAAAGCAATTTGCTCAGCTGACTTGGGAGACTAGTGGAGATCAGGTTGATCTGCATGTCCAGAAGGAAGCAGGAAAGGAGAGTCGCTGATGGGAATTATACGCGTTCTTGACGACCATGTAGCGAATCAGATTGCCGCAGGTGAAGTGGTGGAGCGACCGGCTTCGGTCGTCAAGGAGCTGGTGGAGAACGCGATCGACGCAGGAAGCACCCGAATCGATGTTCAGATTGAGGAGGGCGGACTGGATCTCATTCGGGTAACGGACAACGGTTCCGGGATGGAGCCGGAGGATTGCGAGTTGGCTTTCAGTCGGCATGCTACGAGTAAGATCGTCGGAGGGAAGGACTTGTTTCAGATTCGCACGCTCGGCTTCCGAGGCGAGGCGCTCCCCAGTATTGCAGCAGTGTCCAGGGTCGAGTGTACGACAGCCAACGATACATCAGGCCTCGGACGCAAGCTGACGATAGAAGGCGGGACTGTTCGAGCGTTCGAAGAGACGGCTGCTGCGAGAGGAACTTCTTTTACAATCAAGGATTTGTTCTATAACACGCCGGCTCGCTTGAAATATATGAAGACGATCCAGACGGAGCTCGGGCACATATCCGATTATATGTATCGGCTTGCTATGGCCCATCCGGGAATTGCCTTCAGCTTGCGACATAATGGCAATGAACTTTTACGCACATTGGGAAATGGTGATCGGCTGCAAGTCATTGCAGCTGTCTACGGGACGTCTACTGCGAAGACGATGCTTCTAGTTGAAGGTGATCATCCTGATTATCAACTGCAGGGGTACGTATCGAAGCCGGAATTGACCCGCGCTAACCGTCAGGCGATCAGCTTATTCCTGAATGGACGGTTCATTCGTAACTATGCCTTGAATCATGCCATACTGAACGCTTACCATACGTTCTTGCCGATTAACCGATTTCCGATAGCGGCGCTTAGCATCCGGATGGATCCGGAATTGGTCGACGTGAACGTGCATCCGTCCAAGCTCGAAGTGCGCTTCAGCAAGGAGTCTGAGCTCATCCAGTTTGTGGAAGGGTGTATTCGCCAGACGCTGCAGCAGCAGGTGCTAATTCCACAAGGGGGTAAGGTAACACCATCGAGCGTCATACGCGAGCAGGTCGTGCAAGAGCGGATGGAGTTGTATCGACCAACAGTGGAAATGACAGACCCGTTCGCTGGAGCTCAGAAATCACCGATGCCCCAGACTGTGGAGTCTATGCAGCCATCTTTGGCTCAGCAAGCCACTCCTCAAGTGGATAGGCCGTCTGTATCCTATTCAGAAGTTCGGAAGGATAACGATTCATCCGCTGTCAAGGTCCGATCTTCCGTCCCTGTGCCTCCCGTCAGCTCGCTGCCATACGATAAAATCAAGGAAATGCTGCCAGATCCGACGCCCGAATCCGCACCAAGCTTACCTGAGTTCCCTAAGCTGGAACCGATCGGACAGATGCACGGTACATACATCGTAGCGCAGCACGAGCGTGGCTTGTATTTAGTCGACCAGCATGCCGCTCATGAACGCATTCATTACGAATATTATTATGAGAAGTTCGGTCAGCCCGCACAAGCGAGCCAAGAGCTGCTGCTGCCGATCACACTTGAGTTTACTTCATCTGACGCCGGAGCTATAGAAGCGAAGCTGCCGTTATTCGAGCAGGTCGGCGTTTACTTGGAACCGTTCGGAGGGAATTCCTTCATCGTTCGCGCCTTACCGCACTGGTTTCCACCGAATGACGAGAAGACGCTGATCGATGAAATGGCCGAATGGGTGCTTGCTGAAAAAAAATCGGTAAATTTGTCCAAACTAAGAGAGAAGGCCGCAATCATGTGCTCCTGCAAGGCGTCGATCAAAGCGAATCAGAGCTTATCGATTCCAGAAATCGAAGCGCTGCTGGACCGATTGGCTGCTTGCCGCAATCCTTATACGTGCCCGCACGGCCGTCCGATCGTAGTCAGCTTCTCCACATATGAGTTGGAAAAAATGTTTAAGCGGGTGATGTAGTGTTCGTCGTAACGACTTCCCATACTCCTTCGGCGGAATCGATTGCGGCATCCAAGCGGATTGCAGCGGAATGGGGCTGTCGTTGGGTTCCGCGCGAAGGAAAGTCTATCCGCAAAATGCTCGATTCGTATGGAGCTTCACCTATCCTGCTTCAGGCGGACGATCAATTGAAGCTCTACATGGGACTTGATCACGAATTAGACCCAGCCGGTACTGAACCGGCTCCGATGTTTTTCCACCCGAGCATGTCATTCGTACGTGTGAAACGTCTTCTGCAAGGAGAAGGAGATGCCTTGATGGAATGTGCAGCTGTACAGCCGGGAGACACGGTTCTCGATTGTACGGCCGGACTGGCCTCGGACTCCATCGTGTTTTCCTTCGCGGTAGGCTCGACCGGGCATGTAACGGCAATCGAGAGCGAGCCTGCGCTGCACATTCTCGTTCGTGAAGGGTTAGCGAACTACAAGACACATCTGCCGTCTTTCAATGAAGCGATGCGCAGAATTGAAGTGAAGCAAGGCGACCATATGCAGATATTGGAGCAGTTGCCCGACCGAAGCGTCGATATCGTCTACTTCGACCCGATGTTTCGCAGCCCGATTCACGATTCTAGTGGATTGCAGCCGTTACGACGACTAGCGAATCATAATCCTTTATCCGAATCGACGATCTTGCAAGCAAGACGTGTGGCCCGCAAACGAATCGTGCTCAAGGAGCATCGAGACAGTGGTGAATTCGAACGGCTCGGCTTCGAGCGCTGGGTCCGTTCCGGAACCAAAATTGCATACGGAGTGATACCCATTGAACCATAAGCCTGAGCTGCTAGTCCTTGTCGGTCCGACTGCGGTAGGCAAGACGAATCTTAGTCTTGATATCGCCGAACGATTCGGCTGCGAGATTATTTCCGGTGATTCCATGCAGGTGTACCGACGGATGGATATCGGCACGGCCAAAGCACCGGAAGCCGAGAGACGCGGCATCCCTCATCATCTGATCGATATCCATGAACCGGATTATCCGTTCTCTGTTGCTGAGTTCCAGGAGAGAGCCCGCACCCTGATTCAGGAAATTCATGCCCGAGGCAACTTACCGTTTATCGTAGGTGGAACTGGGTTATATATAGAATCGGTCTGTTACGATTTTCAATTCAATGAAGCCGGTTCGGACGAGGTGTATCGGGAGCAGCTTGGCGTATTTGCTGACGTACATGGCGAAGAGGCCTTGCACGATCTATTGAAGGAGGCAGACCCACAATCTGCCGAACGTATTCACCC
Organism: Paenibacillus sp. P4_E11; assembly: GCF_056401635.1. Classification (NCBI taxonomy): domain Bacteria; kingdom Bacillati; phylum Bacillota; class Bacilli; order Caryophanales; family Paenibacillaceae; genus Paenibacillus; species Paenibacillus sp. P4_E11. The sequence continues at coordinate 38,772 of NZ_JBFUIX010000052.1, forward strand.
TAATGACCGGAGAAGGACGATACGTGCCTTGGAGGTCAAGCATTTATCAGGGGTCTCGTTATCGGAGCAGCAGGCGGGTCAGACAAGGGAATCTCCTTATGAGACGATCTTGATCGGATTGACAATGGACCGTGACATGCTATATAACCGAATAGAACGGCGAATTGATCAAATGTTAGAAGCTGGCCTGATCGAAGAGGTGCGGAGTCTATTGGCGGAAGGCTGCGGACAAGGTCTCGTATCGATGCAAGGATTGGGGTATAAAGAGATTGCCAAGTATATTGAAGGCGAGTATTCGCTAGAGGAAGCGGTCGAATTGCTCAAGCGGAATACGAGAAGATTCGCGAAGCGACAGCTCTCGTGGTTTCGTAGAATGAAGGAGATTCATTGGGTGGAACTTGCAGATGGATCAAATTTTTCCGAGCAATTGAAAATAATTAGTGATATAATAACAGGAAAGTTTCTTTCCCGTAGAGAATATAATTCGTAAGCGGCGCTAACCTTGCGGAAGCGATCCTATTCAGACCAATTAGGGGGTTCCATTATGAACAAATCGATCAACATTCAAGACACTTTCTTGAATCAATTGCGCAAAGAAAGCATCGCCGTAACCGTCTACTTGACCAATGGATTTCAAATTCGCGGGTACATTAAGGCATTTGATAATTTTACCATTATTATTGACAGTGAAGGCCGTCAGCAAATGGTATATAAGCACGCGATCTCTACGTTTACCCCACAACGTCCAGTATCGCTTATGCAGCAGGAAACTTCCGAATAATGGAAGCTGATTAGCGCTGGAACGGGCGAAGTTGAAACTTTTCTAGAGCCGCCTACGTTAATAACGATAGTGCACAGAGCAACCCGAACCTTAAGGGTTGTTCTTTTACTTCTAAGGATTTTAGCGAGAAAGGATGTCGAGAAGGATGACTGTACAAGGAAAATCCGATCGATCAACCACCAAACCGAATAAGAAGCGCAAGAAGTTTAACAAGAAGAAATGGTTCATCTGGTTGTTGGTCTTGATCATTCTGGGGGTCGTCTGCGCGATGGTCGGGTATATGATCATCTTGCTTAGCGGCGAGAAGCAATACGAAATGAATAAAGATAAAATGGAGATGTCGGAAGCGGCAATCTTCTATGATGTCACTGGCAAAGAAGTATCGACAATGGCTCGGGAGAATCGTGAAGTCGTAACGATGGCAGAAATGCCGGACAAGTTGCCGCAAGCATTCGTCGCTACCGAAGATAAACGATTCAGCGAGCATTCCGGGATTGACTTCTTCTCGATTGGACGTGCGATTGTGAAGGATGTCATTAACCGCAGTGCTCTCGAAGGCGGCAGTACAATTACTCAACAATTGGCCAAAAATATGTTTTTGAACGCCGATAAAACGATTTTCCGTAAAGCTACCGAGGCGTCGATCGCTATTGCCTTGGAAAATCACAAGACGAAAGATGAGATTCTTGAGATGTACTTGAATCGCATCTATTTCGGAAATTCAGCATGGGGCGTGAAAGCAGCGGCCAAAAAATATTTTGGCATTGCAAATCTGAAAGACTTGAAAATTGCAGAGATCGCTACCTTAGCGGCCATTCCTAAGGCGCCGAGTAACTACAACCCACTGGACAATCCGGAGAAATCAAAGGAGCGTCGCGGGGTCGTACTTCAATTGATGGCTGAACAAGGCTACATTACGGACAAAGAGAAGACCGATGCGTTGGCTTACAACTACGTGGCACCTCCGGTTTCGGCGAAGAAGGATTACGTAACGTTCCTGGACTTCGCGGTGAATGAAGCAATCGAGAAGACGGGTCTGACGGAGGATGAACTTCTGCGCGGCGGGTATCAAGTGTATACGACGATGGATGCCAATGCCCAGAAAGTCGCGGAGACGGCTTATGCGAATCCGGATTTCTTCCAGAAGGATGGACCGGAACAAATCATGCAGAGCGGGATGGCGATCCTGAACAATAAGGATGCCGGTATTGTCGCGATGATCGGCGGTCGGGACTACAAGACGAAGACTTGGAATCGGGCGATCAAGCCACGCCAGCCGGGTTCATCATTCAAGCCGATTGTAGAGTATGCCCCAGCGCTGGAGATGGGATATAACCCTTACTCAATGTTGACCGATGAGAAGCTGTCTTATGGCAGCTACAGCCCGAACAACTGGGACAATGTGTACACCGGTCAGATTACGATGATGAAGGCGATTGAGAAATCAGCGAATGCTCCCGCCGTGTGGATGTTGAATAAGATTACAGTTAGTAAGGGGATGGCGTTTGCTGAGAAGTTGGGGATCACGTTCACACGCCCGCAGGATGTGAATTTGTCCATTGCCTTAGGGGGGATGACGAATGGAACCTCACCTTTACAGATCGCCAGGGCATATACAGCGTTTGCTAATAACGGACAGTTGAATGAGAGCCATGCGATTGTTAAAATATTGGATAAAGACGGGAAGGAAAAGTATAAATTCAAAGGAGATAAGCCTGAGCAAGTCATGAGCGCCAAAAACGCTTATTACATGACGACTATGCTCAAAAATGCTGTTGATGTAGGAACCGGAGCGAGTGCCAAGATGAACCGTCCGGTTGCCGGGAAGACGGGATCGACACAGTTGGACTTGAAGGGGTTCGAACAGTATTACCGCGATGTCTGGTTCGCCGGGTATACGCCAGAATGGACCGCTGCGATCTGGATGGGCTTCGACACGACAGACACCAAGCACTTCGTGAACGGCGGCAGCGGACGTCCGGCCGCGCTGTTCAAGGAGATTATGTCCAAGGCTCTGAATGGACGTACTGTCGTGCAATTCCAGAAGCCGAGTGGCGTTCCTGACTTGAGTGAACCGCCTCAAGGTATTACCGATTTGACAGCTACCTATAACAAGGGCGACCATTCGGTGAAACTTAGTTGGACTCCGGTTAAGGGGAGCAATATCACTTACAAGCTGTTCCGTAAAAGCTCCAAGGACGCGTCTTACGGAGATTCGCTTGGATTGGCAACAACGTTGTATGAGGACTTCACTGTCAAGCCTGGCGAGACGTATCAATTCTACGTAGTGCCGCTCAATATGGACAACAACCAGGAGGGTGCCAATTCGAACGTTGTTACGGTGACGATTGAGGAGTCTTCTGGGTCTGACGGGAATGGTGGCAACAAACCCGGGAATGGTAATAATGGCAATGGCAATGGAAATAATGGCAACGGGAATGGTAACGGCAATAACGGTAACGGAAATGGCAATGGCAATGGCAATGGATCTGGCAACGGCAGCGGGCCAGGAGCGACCCCTACTCCCGGTGGTGGTGGGACCGGCAGCACTAAGCCGACCCCAACTCCAACACCAACTCCCAAGCCGACTCCGACACCCACACCAACGTCAACTCCTGTCGGAGGCCAGCTGCCAAGGCCTACAATAACACCGCAGGTGAGATAATGGATTGTCAAAATCACTATTTTATTGAAGGAACAGGTGAACAAGAATGAACTCAATGTTGAAACGAATCGGATTACTGCTCATGATTACAGCGGTATGTGTGTCCATTGCCGCTTGCGGTTCTAAGCCGCAACCGGACGATGGTAAAACTAGCGGTGCAGGTGGCAACACAAGCACGAATGGTGGGAAGTCCGCTTCCCCGACACCGTCTCCGACTGCTGCTCCAACTGCAACGCCTGGAGCTACACCTGCAAAGAAGACATGGACTTCAGCTCCAACTATGACGATCGATGCCAAGAAATCGTATGAGGCCACCTTCGAAACGTCCAAAGGGTCGTTTAAAGTAGCTTTATTCGCTGAGAACGCCCCCAAAACAGTGAACAATTTCGTATTTTTATCCAGAGAAGGTTTTTATGACAACGTCGTCTTTCACCGGATTATGAAATCCTTTATGATCCAGTCGGGAGACCCAGCAGGGACCGGTGCAGGTGGACCGGGCTACAACATTCCAGACGAGCTTAAGAGCCCCTATAAGTATGAGACGGGCATCTTAGCAATGGCTAATACAGGACAGCCTAACTCAGGAGGCAGCCAGTTCTTCATATGTACAGGTGAGCAGTGCAGCGGATTGAATCAATCTCCGAACTATACGATCTTTGGTAAAGTATCCGAGGGACTTGATATCGTGCAGACCATTGCCTCGACTCCTGTTAAGGCCAGCTCTCGTGGGGAAATGAGTGTTCCAACTGAAGAAGTGAAGATCAAGAGCATAACGATCAAGGAGAAGTAATTCCAGATTGGGAGGGGATGAGCGTTCGTGATACGTAAATATGCGGATCGCGCCGATTGGACAAGAATATTGGAGCGAAGGTTCACTGTCTACTCCAAGCAATCGATCGGTTTCAGCGGGCATATGACGCTATTAGAGATGATTCGTGTGAGAGAACCGCTGGTTGTCAACTATAACAATCGCCCAACACGGATTGTAGATAACGGCTATAAGTGGGTGCAGCACTTTCCGGAGCATGCCAGCTATGTGCTGACTTCCGTATATGATGAGAAGGACTGTATTGTGCAGCGATACATCGATATATGTAAGCAACAGGGGATTTCGGATCAAGGAATCCCTTGGTATGACGATCTGTTTCTGGATATTGTTATGTTTCCATCCGGTGAGCTCTATTTGCTCGATCAGGAGGAGCTGGAGGAGGCGCGCCAGCAAGGGATCGTGAATGCCGAAGATTACGAACTAGCCTGGTCGACTGCCAGGATGGTTATGGAGGAGTGCCGCAAAGGGTCATTCGACTTGACACTCGTCGCGGACATGCATCTGAATGAGTGGTTAGAAGTATGAGGAAGCGGATGCCAATACATTACGGAACGGTAACCATCTCTAATCGGAGAAGAAGACGCAGAAAGTTATCTCTGTTCATTCGACTAGCCATTGTCTGCCTAATCGTTGGTTGTTTGTGGGTAGCCTATATCCAGTACAAGATTCACACCGTTCCGGAAACAGCCCCGAATGGGCGTGCAGATGTGGGCATCGTGCTTGGAGCTTCCGTATGGAACAATGAGCCGAGTCCGGCGTTACGGGAAAGGCTGGAGCGTGCTCTCTCCTTATATCGCAATGGTCAAGTCGCACATCTTATCGTGAGTGGTGGAATGGATCACAACGGCTCGACGATCACAGAAGCGGAAGGAATGCGCAATTATTTGGTTCGAGAAGGTGTTCCGGAGCAAGCTGTTTCGTTGGAACCACTCGCCCGGAGTACATATGAGAACGTACTGTTGTCACAACAGATCATGACCGCAAAAGGATGGACAAGCGCTATTCTGATCACGCATACCTATCACGCTGCGAGAGCCTATGATATTGCTCGTTTCCTGGACATGGAACGTACGAAGGTTTCCTCCATGAACTCCCAGGTCATGTGGATGCCGTGGCACAAAGCGAGAGAAACGCTAGCCTTCACGAAATGGGAGATGGATAAACTGCGTTTTACGATAAACGGGAATCGTCCTTAACCTACGGATGAAGTGCGAGTGCGATAGTGATAGCTGAATACCGGTTCGAATCCGAGTTTGCAGTACAATTGCTGGGCGGTCTCGTTAGTCGCTAGAACCTGTAAGTATATGTAGCGGGCCCCATACTGGGAACTCCATTCCATAAGGGTGCGAATCATTTGAAGTCCAATGCCTTGTCTGCGAGAATGAATGGCCGTTGCTATGTTGATAAGGCCTGCCCATTCTCCTTCAAGTATAGCCGTTCCTATCCCGGCAGCTTCAGCAGACAGATCATGAGCAAGTGCGAATACTTTGGGAGCCTGAATCCGATCCATCATCTGCTGATAGGCTTCTGTACGGCTTGGTGCGAACTGTTCGATATTCATAAAAGCCGCAGTCCATTGAGGGGTTGCTGTGTCAGTGAGCGAGTAGCTATAAGGGATTGGATCACCAGATGACATAATCTTGGAGACAGTATCAACGCTGGCGACCATAACGATCGACTCCATCTCTTTCTCATAGCCCAACCTTTCCAACATACCGTCCAGCTCGTTCGGACTTGATGCACCGATCTGATACCGAGTCGGAAGGCTGTGCGATGCGTAAAATGTATCGATTCGCTCCATCCAGTCCGCTGTTCGAGGGAATTGTCCGATCGTAAGTACACTGTTGGAACGTCTGGAAGGTAATTCGGGGTTAGCTCGCAGCAACCATTGTTCTAGCGCCTCGTTATGCTGTGCAGGCCATGTGTTGGCGGCAATTCGTTCCAATTGTGCAGTATTGTCCAGTTGAAGCATTTGGGCAGGCCTCCTTTATAAAATGTTATTTCGCATCATTATACATATCGATGAATAAATATTCAATAGTTATAATGAAAATCATTTGATCAAACGAGCCGGGCTGGGACATCCCTGGCTTGTTTTTTTTGAAAAAAACATTCATAGGACAAGGCTGAAACCGGTAAAGTAGTAGTCAGAGGGATGAGAGGTGAATTCATTGAGTAGTCGTGTTGTTCCTACAGAATCGAAAGCCGGCTCGAAGTCATCCAGACAAATCAATGTAGTGCTCCGCCACGCCAATCCTACTGCGCCACTTGATCCTGAACAGCCGGCTTCCGCCAATCGGGCGATTACCGGAACAGGTCCCTTTGCGGAAATTATGAAAGATTTGGATCGTATGGTCGGGCTGGAGCATGCCAAGGAACTGATCTATGAAATATATGCGCTTCTGCAAGTCGGACAATATCGAACGGAAGCAGGACTTCTGTCCAACCCACAAGTGTACCATATGATATTCAAAGGCAATCCTGGAACCGGGAAAACGACGGTAGCCCGTATTATCGCCAAGCTGTTCCAATCGATGGGTCTGCTGCAGAAGGGGCACTTGATCGAAGTGGAACGGGCAGATTTGGTCGGAGAGTATATCGGGCATACGGCGATCAAGACCCGTGAGCTAGTCAAGAAAGCGATGGGTGGCGTGTTATTTATAGACGAAGCGTACAGCCTGGCACGGGGGGGAGAAAAAGATTTCGGCAAGGAAGCGATCGATTGTCTGGTGAAGTCGATGGAAGACTACCGGGATCAATTCATTCTCATTCTTGCCGGTTATCCGGATGAAATGGAGCAATTCCTGGCGACGAACCCTGGCCTGCCCTCGCGATTCCCTATTCAGCTGGATTTCGAGGATTATAGTGTGGATCAGTTGTTGCTCATTACCGAGCAGATGACGAAGGAGAAGGATTATGTGCTTATGCCGCAAACCGTGGCGAAGTTGAAGCAGCATTTGGCTGAGGAGAAGATTGCGTATTGGCGCTCGTTCAGTAACGCCAGATATGTAAGGAATCTGCTCGAAAAGTCGATCCGTCACCAGGCGGTGCGTCTAATGGGCCAGTATACATCGGTTCCTTCCAAGCAGGAGCTGATGTCGATTCGTCCTGATGATCTGCGTTTAAGCCCCACAAAGTGAAGCGAAAATCTTCGAAGCCTATGCCTATTACTTTGCGGGGACCCCGATACTCAGCCCCACAAAGTGAGGTGAATCTCCTTAACTCTGCCCCCTCGAGGGGTTATTTTTATTGTATACTGGACAAGTAGACAAAGAGGATGGGAGAGAATTAATATGTGGCGTGCAGTCGTATTTGACTTCGATGGATTGATTCTGGATACGGAGACGAATGAGTTCAAAGCGTTCCAGATGGTGTTCGAGGAGCATGGTCATCAGCTGACCTTGGATCGCTGGTCCGGTTGCGTGGGGACCGATTTATCGGTATACAATCCCTATGATCATTTGGATGAGTTAGTCGGGTTTGCCCTAGACAGGGAACAAGTCCGCAGCATGCATAAGGCTAACTTCGCACGATTTATGGAGAATGAGACTGTACGGCCAGGCGTTGTGTCTTTCTTAGAAGAAGCGCAGGCGCTCGGACTGCGAATCGGACTGGCTTCGAGTTCATCCCGAGCTTGGGTTACTGGCCACTTATCGCGAATAGGGCTTATGGATTATTTCGAAACGATCCATACGAAGGACGATGTGGCGAAAGTAAAGCCCGATCCGGAGCTGTATATGCGTGCAGTGAACTCATTAGAGGTACAACCATTCGAGACAGTTGCCTTCGAGGACTCACCGAATGGAGCATTGGCCGCTCATCGCGCAGGCTTGAATTGTGTGATCGTGCCGAACTCGGTAACGGAAACACTGCCTTTCGGAACACATAATCGGCGGATCGCCTCCATGGCAGATCATTCGTTATCGGAATTACTGCAGCAACTAAGATCATCTTGATAATGAGATCCGTTTGGTATACAATTGGCTGTAATTTCAATATAACTATGCAATGAGGAAGAAGAGTAAGCAACATGCAATCTATAGAGAGCTGATGGACGGTGCGAATCAGTGATTGGGTGGTGTTGAATGGGCTTCTGAGCATCCGAACCGAAGGCGTCTGATAGTTGGCGCACGTAGGCTTCGGCGAATGTCTCATCGTTACAAGAGACACGTATTCGGCGGTGATGCACGATGACCAGCCTGATACGATGAAGCGGGTCCGAAGCATCGGGCCAATCAAGGTGGTACCGCGGGGTTTCCCGTCCTTTTATAAGGACGGGAGCCCCTTTTTTGCGTACAACGATACTAATGACTCAATAGGAGTGTGACGGCAATGAATGAAGATTGGCGATGGCAACCGCAGGTGAATTGGCTAGGGAACAAGCATGGAAAGCGTGGAATACAAACAAATAAATGGAGGGATTTCGATGGCTAGACAAACACTTGTATCCGGCATACGATCGACGGGAGAGCTGCATCTGGGTAATTATTATGGCGCGTTAAAAGGATTATTGGACGTTCAGGAGACGTACGACGCTTCGTTCTTCATTGCGGATTTGCACAGTCTGACGACACATCCGAAGCCGGAGAATATGACGAAGAACGTAATCGAGATTGCCAAGGATTACTTGGCGGCCGGCCTTGATCCACACAAATGCACATTCTACGCACAGTCTTCATTAGCCCCCGAGTTGGCAGAACTGCATATGTACTTGAGCATGATGATGCCGCTCGGAGAGCTGCTACGCTGCCCGACCTTCAAGGAAAAGGCCAAGAAGCACCCTGATAATGTGAATTATGGCTTAGTGGGGTATCCCGTGCTCATGACAGCTGATATTCTAATTCATAAAGGCGAGTATGTGCAAGTAGGAGAAGACCAGCTTGTGCATCTGGAGATCGCAAGAACGATCGTGCGTCGATTCAATCAGCTGTACGGACACGTCTTCCCCGAGCCTCAACCGATGATAGATCAAGCGGTCCGAATTCCGGCGCTGACGGGTGAAGGGAAGATGAGCAAGTCAGATGCAGCGGATTCTTATATCAGTATGAAGGACGATCCTGAGTTGATCGGTCGGAAGGTGAAGAGAGCTTATTCGGATCCGACGAGAACACACCGTGAGCTTCCCGGTACTCCGACTAAGGAAGGTTGCAACGTCTTTCATCTGCATACGTATTTCACAGTAGGCAATCTCACCCCAACTGTGGTGGAGCCATGCAGGAACGCACAGATTGGCTGTGTACAGTGCAAGTCATTATTAACGGAATCGGTTGTGTCGATCGTCGAACCGTTCAGGCAGAGGCGAGAACGATTGACAGATGCTGATGTTCGAGACCTGTTACTCTACGGACGGACCAAAGCTCGTGAAACGGCTCAGCGTGTCATCGGCCAAGTACGTGATGTCATGGGATTTCATATGATTTGAATGGTTAATACTGAGAGCAAGGAGAGATACAGATGAATGCTACGATTCGCACAGTAGTCCCCAAGCAAGTTCTAACTCCTACTGGAGGATACTTAACCGGCTATAGTCATACGCTGAATCCCTATGCAGGATGCGCTTTCGCTTGCTCTTATTGCTACGTACGCCGGATGCCGGTCTCCTTATTCCGCCAAGAGCAGTGGGGGACATGGGTGGATATTAAGGAGCAGGCGGCTGAGCAGCTAGCTCGTGATATGCGGAAGGCGAAGAAGAAAGGCTCGGTCACGATATTCATGTCCAGTGCAACGGACCCTTATCAACCTGCCGAAGTGAAGGCGAAGGTAACACGATCATTACTTGAAGCGATGCTCGTTTCACCGCCTGACTTCCTGTTCGTGCAGACACGCAGTCCACTGGTGACAAGAGATATCGACTTATTCGCTCAATTCGAAGACCGAATTCGGGTAAGTGTGACAGTTGAGACAGATCGAGAAGACGTTCGCAAGGCGTTCAGCCCCGCGGCTCCTCCAATTGCTGCACGGCTGAAAGCGTTAAGGCTGCTGCGGGATGCAGGTATACCTGCGCAGGCAGCGGTTTCGCCAGTGCTCCCAAGCTCGGATACATTCGCGGATACGTTGGCTTCGGTGACAGGGCGTGTATGCCTCGATGATTTCTATATGGGAGACGGTAGTGGTGGGAAACGAACACAATCTTTGCGGATCGGAGACATCTTTCAACAGCTTGGGCTGGAATCTTGGTTTGAACGGGACGCATATATGCGTGTCCTGGATTTATTGCGGAGTCGGTTCGAGGAAGGGGATTTGCTAGTAAGCCGAGAAGGCTTTTTACCAAAATGATGAAAATAACACTAGGAAACTGATGAGTTTCGTGTTATAGTGAAGTAGTTAAAAAGAACTACCCGATAGTCCTATATACCGATAAATGGCAAACTTGCCGAAAGGCAAGGACGCAAAGCCTCAGGTCTAAGGTTCTACCAAGAACTATGATAGCTGGGTTGCCGATGAAAACAGAATGTTGTTTTTTGATGCAAACCCAGCTATTCCGATTATTGGAATGGTTTTTTTTCGTTTTCAGATTTTCCGACGAAAGGAAGATCGGTTATGATGAAACCTTTAATTAAATTGAATTGGCGGTCATTGTTCCCATATGAGCGTCTGGAAATATTCCTTGGCCCGCTGGCGGTGTTCGCCTCATCATGCGCCATCGCTGCGAGTTACACGCAATGGAATGATCTCCTCCTCTCCTTGGTGTTCTCGATCAACTTGCTGTTCCTGGTTCGATTTCGGTCGAGCAAGATGACTTCATTCGTATTGTCTGCAACAGCGCTGCTATTGTTGTTATTCGTATTGCCGGTAGTGCCGCTGCACTGTTTCCTGCTCATCCTATACCCGCTGCTGCTGCTCATTGCTATTATCAATACGAGTCCGATCGTTCCTTTTGTAGCAGGTTTGCTGTCGTCCACGTTATTTTTTATCCGGTATCAGGGACTTATGGAAGCAGAGGAGCTGTGGGCGAACGTATTCGCCATCTTGTTGAATGTCCTCGTGTCTTCCTTGCTAACCCATATGATGCGTAATCTGATCAAAGAGAGAAACGAATATAAGCACCTCTCCATGATTGATTCGCTCACAGGCCTGTCTTCCTTGCAGCAAACCTTGTTATTCGGGCAACAATTAGTCGAGAAAGGGAACAAGGTACGGGTGTTGTTAATTGATCTGGATCACTTCAAACAAATTAACGATACATATGGACATATGGTGGGCAATAAAG